>CBFDBW010000108.1:0-8035 GCA_965603145.1 uncultured Syntrophobacterales bacterium | reverse complement strand
AAGGAAGCCCGTTGAAAGAGGTACTTACGAATGCGGAATCTACAGACAGTACCTACTTTGAATTTCGTATCGAGTAGCTCAAAGACTTTATAGCGGAGGCTTGCTGTGGCGAACACACTTTCCATCTCATTTGCTAACGACATGCAGGAATTGACTCATGTGCTTCAGGTAGTGAACGTCTTTCTGGAACCGCGAGCGTTACCATCCAAGCTCGTTTACGCGGTAAACCTCATTTTGGAAGAGATTCTCATGAACATCATCAAATATGGATATGACGATGGAGAGTCCCATGAGATTGAGGTCCAAATCGAGGTCGAGCAAGAGGAGGTCGCCCTCACAGTTATAGATGATGGCAGAGAATTCAATCCGCTGACGGTCCCGCCGCCGGATCGCTCCAAGTCCGCCATGGATCGACTTGAAGAGGGTCTGGGTCTACAATTCGTACGTCATATGAGAAACGCGATAGAGTACCGCCGGGAAGAGGACAAGAACATTTTGAAAATTTGGATGTTCCTCTAGCCCGTATGTTTCATGAATTTCCGTCGTGAGACCGTGGAGAAGGCTGTGCCGTTTCCGGATTGCCGCTTTATCAGGCAGATAGGAGCAATCAGAAGTCGTAAGAGAGCATGAGCCCAAGCAAAAACTGGTTGGGATCACCCTCGTCATCTACCATCGGGCTGTCCGCCGCGTCACCAATGAGCCGACTGTAACTGCCAACGGCTAAGACATTCCAATACCCATAAAAATTATAGCGCCCGGTTAACCAAAAACCGACATCCTTGAAACCAGAGTCGGCATCGTATTGGTCGAACCCGCTGCGCTGCGAGTCCCCTCTATCGACACTGAAATAAGCATTCATGTAGTCACCGTCGGCATACGTCGTAAAGACGCTGAACCCTACCATCAACTGGTAATTTATTGGTATTTTGTACCCAACATCTAAGGTGAGCAAGAAGCCATTCCCACCGACTGCATCCTGCTGGGCCTCTATTTCGGCGGCCCAGCCATCAAACTCGATACCCCAAAAGATGCCCACCATAACGGAGGTGTCAACTTTCTGCATGCGATCCACCTGATTGTTGTCGACATCGTCCCGTTCAGGGATATACCCAAGCATTGGCCCGAATCTCCAAATGTCATCCGGAAGCACGTTCGCTTTGAAGTCGATGCCTCGCAACCGGTTGCCTTGCAGACGTAGAAACTGGCCTGAATCCAAATCTGCCCTGGCGTAAGGTAGAAGGACAGGTACATAGTCTTCGGACCCTTCATAGTCTGGTGCGGCGCCAACGCCGAAGCCCAATTCCAATTTCTCTACTGCCATCACGGGCTGGGCGGCGACTGTGACCGCAAGGAGTAAAGCCAGTAGCAGCTTCTTTAGCGCTTCTCCGTTCATGAAATATCCGGGCTATGCCGATTTCGAAAGATGATCTTCCAGCACTCGCCCCAGAGCCCTGAGGTGTGCCTTCTCCTCCTCGGCGATCTCGAAAAGAACCTCCTTAGTGGCGGCATCGTTGCTTTCCGCCGCCATTCTCAGATATAGGTCCAATGCCTGAGTCTCCACCATCATCGCCACATCCACAACCCCTGCAACGCTCTGGAGAAAAGATTCATTCTTGGCCAGAAAACTCCCTATATCAATGCCCCCTTCCATGACAGTGGCTTCGATGTTCTCCTCGAAAGTCTGAATCTCATCCGGATCCATATCCCATTTCAAGCTCACAGCCAGTAATCTCTTCATGTGGTTTTCTTCAGCCTTGATGAGATGGCCGAGAAGCTCGATGAGCTCTGGGTCTTTGGCCTTGGACCTCACGGTTTCATGGAAAGCCTTCAGCCCTCTTTCCATTTTGTATGACAGGGCAATGACCTCTTGCACCGCTTCATCACCCCGGATAAATTGGAGATGGAATTCCCGCGGCCCTTCAGCCGCTGGACCCTCCCATGCCTCCATTCCCCCTTCCAGATAGTACACCTTCCTGAAAGCTTGATTGGCCAGCAACTGAGCTGCCATGCGACTTCGCCCGCCAACGGCACAGTACACTATAATTGTCTTCCCTGGATCCAAATCCTGCAGAGAGTCAACCAACTCCGGCAAAGGAATGAGTTTTGCCCCTGGCAAGTGTTCGCTTTCATACTCAATGGGCTGACGCACATCCAGGACAGTAAAAGTGGACTCTGGGTTTTGAGAAATAAAGGTTTCGGCATCATCTGGGAACATTATTCCCACATTGGTCAATTGTTCACTCATTTCCTTTCCAGCCTCCAAGTAAAGAATCCGGGCCCTTCGAAGATCCCGCTGCGGTGTTGCGGGGACGGGGAAGGGGAAATATGTCTTTGGATGAACACCAACGAACTCGCATGCTCAAAAATACTAGCCAAGAAGACATTTTTACGCTAGCATTAATACCTGTAACGGGTCTCCATTTGTTCTCACCCTCTTGCCAGGACCGCGGAGATTGTTTGAGCTCCAATAGGTCTCCGGGAGAAACAGAAAGCCCGTGATTATCTATAGAAGATCTGATTTGAGTTGTTCAACAGAAACAGATGAGAAGTTGAACCATGGAAAAGCGGCCCATTACAAGAAACGGCTACGAGAGGCTACGCGCAGAGCTCTCCTTTCTCTACCGCTTTGTCCGTCCTCAGGTCATAGAAGCTCTCTACAATGCCCGGTCCTACGGGTACAAGGCCAATAACCTGCAGTATTTTGCCGCTCGTGAGCGGCAGGCCTTTGTGGAGGGTCGAATCGAGGATTTGCGCCGCAAGATCTCCCTATCAGAAATAGTGGTTGGACAGCACCTCATCTCCTCAGTTGCCTGCTTTGGCGCTACCGTCGGGGTGGAAGATATCTCTAACGGCGACCGGGCAACCTATCAACTGGTGGGGCCATTTGAATCTGATGCCATGCAGGGTCGAATCTCTATTGACTCACCCGTGGGCAGCACTCTTTTAGGCCGGCGTCCAGGTGATGAGGTTACTGTCTATGCTCCTGGCGGCGTCCGCTCCTTCCGGCTTCTTTTTATAGTGTCCCCCTAATCTCCCCTGCCTACCCTTTGATAACCCCCATTGGCCGCAAGCGCGCCACTTTTTTGCTGATGCCGGCACCGGACACAACATCCACCACCTGACTCACATCCTTGTAGGCCTCCGGGATCTCTTCCCGCACGGTAGCCTTCCCGGCACTGCGAACTGTGATGCCCTGATCTTCCAATTCCCGAATGATTGCTCTGCCTTTGGACACCCTCATTGCCTGCTTTCGACTCATGACTCTACCGGCACCATGGCAGGTACTGCCGAAGGTCTCAGCCATGGCCTGCTCCGTTCCCACCAGTACATAAGAGTATCGCCCCATGTCACCAGGGATAAGCACGGGCTGGCCTACATCTTTGTAAGCCAGCGGTGTGTCCGGGTGATGGGGCGGAAAGGCCCGGGTGGCGCCCTTTCGATGCACACACAACTTTCTTTCTTTACCATCCACCCGGTGAGTCTCAATCTTGGCGATATTGTGGCAGACATCGTATATGAGCCTGAGCCCCAGACGCTCCGAGCTCATCTGAAACACACGCTCGAAGCTCTCCCGCACCCAGTGGAAAATAATTTGCCGGTTGGCAAAAGCATAGTTGGCAGCTCCTGCCATGGCGGCCAGGTACTGCCTCCCTTCCTCGGAGGCAATGGGCGCGCAACACAACTGCCGGTCAGGTAGCTCAATGCCATACTTTTGCGTGCTTTTCATCAGTATTTTGATGTAGTCATCGCAAACCTGATGACCAAGTCCCCGCGAGCCGGTGTGGACGATTATCGTTACCTGGTCCAGAAACAAGCCCAAATCCTTGGCAGCATGCTCATCGTACACTTCATCTACGTAACCAACCTCTACGAAATGGTTCCCCGAACCCAGTGTGCCTAACTGGGCCTTGCCCCGTTCGAGAGCCCGATCGGAGATCAGGTCCGGGTCGGCACCCTGGATACAACCCCGTTCCTCGATGTATTCTGGATCTTCTTCCAGCCCGAAACCTTGCTTTACTGCCCAGCCGACCCCTTTTACCAGCACCTTCTTCAGCTCGGCTTTTGAGAGCCGCAGATCTTTCCGTTTGGAGCCAACCCCGGAGGGGATATTTCTAAACAGGGTTTCCACCAATTTCCGGATGTGGCCTCTGACTTCCTGGCGCTCCAGCCCGGAGCGTATGAGTCGCACCCCTCAGTTAATATCGTAGCCCACTCCTCCAGGCGAAACCACACCATCATCCAAAGAAAAAGCTGCGACTCCCCCGATGGGAAAGCCATACCCCCAATGGATGTCGGGCATGGCCAGAGAATGACCCACAATTCCTGGTAACCAGGCCACATTAGCCACCTGCAGCAAACTCTGGTCATTGCGGAGGCTGGCCATCATGGCCTCATTGGCGTAGACGATGCCGTCGGTGCGCATCTTGCCCTCTTTTGGCAGCCGCCAGCGGTATTCGTCGACCTTTTGGAGCTTGATGGAGTGTTGTTTTTTCACCGTGGCACCTCCAAGTCTTACATTTCGAATTAAGGAATTTAGGAACTATAATACTATATCCCTAAATCTCTTAATTCCTTAATTCCCAATCTAGTTTCTAAATATCAAATATCACCTGTGCCTGCCAGCCCTGGTCGTCTTCGACAACCTCGAGTTGGTGGTAGGTGACCGCCTTGATTTCCGTTTTCAAGGTGTGGATTTCCGGATCGAAAACCTCGCCCCAGGCGGTTGCCTCCAGTGCGAGATCTTTGAGATTTACCTGAAACCGTCCAAAAATGAGGTCCTCAGTATCCAACAGGTAGAGCAGTTCCTGGAGCCAGCTCACCAGTAAGGTTTCCATATCCTCTTCCTGCAGCCTGAACTGACGCTGGATCAGGCAGTTCAAAGAATCCACCCTGGTGATCAGCTCACTAAAGCCCAGTGCAGCTGTCTCGAACATCCCCTCAAGCGTCGGCGCCTTGACCAGGATACCAGCGTCGGCAGTGTGGTCGATGAACTGAAAAGATCCTTGAGGGTGGGTGGTCATGGGCTTCAACCTCCACGTGTATGCCTGCAGTTGGCAGCAGCCAATATCGTTGGCCAGCGGGCACTTCTCATATCAGGACTAATACTATAACACGCGAAGGTGTGGGTGATACAGTCCAAGTGTGGGGTGAGCGCTCAACCGGGAAAGATAGGGTGTATATTCTCTATCTCATACGGAGCAGGGGTGTTTATCTATTTGAGGGTGTCATAGAGCCGCGATTAATCCCATCTTCCATATTTTAGCTCTTTTCCATATTTTTGACATAGCCCTCAACCAGTTGCTTCGCATCGAGTTGTAAGACTTCCGCATAAGACTTCAGGAAACTCTTCAGATAGACCTTCGGGGGGAGGTTGGTTATGTCATCGCGCTCTATTGCTTCCAGTGTGGTGGGACTTATCTTGGTGGCCTCAAAAACCTCCTCTAAAGCTATTCCCAGTGACTCACGTAAGTTTTTCAAATCTTGCCCGGAGATAAAATCACGATTCAGCATAACGCTCGCAAGTTTTCCTGTTCCTTTCTCTTTGATCTTCTTTCTGATTCTTGCCAAGTTATTGTCTTTCGTCATGGCTGTATTCACTTGAAAAAGGGGTATCGCCTTCTGTCGTTCTTTTGCAGTCAATAAATTTTCAGGTATTTCCCCAACATCCACAAGACTCTTATCATAAGCATTTCTCTTTTCATCATCAAGCAGTGTTAAGAAAGCCTTTTCAATCTTGCCCAAAATTGCTTTTCGCTCATCTTCTGCAAAGAGAGCATAGGTCGCCAGTGAACTTTCCTCGTAAATGGCAAGAATATTCTTATATGCCTGTCTGACCTCAAAGGAAGAGGCATTATATGGAATTTTGAAGAGTTCGTAATAATTTAGGTCATTGAATTTTTTTATCATTTTGAAGCTTTTATCTGCATAGGTTGTCTTTTTTCCCCTGTCAGACTCCTGGCCATATTTTGCAGATCCGACGCGGTTTTTGTGTAGGGATATTTCCGCATGAATATATTTCTAGCAAGTATTGACTCATAAACTCGACTGTCATAGCTGATATTTCCCAGAAAATCAAAGCTGGGATAGAGATGTCTGTTGCACACCTCTACAAGTTGTTCTCCCAGGTCTTCAGCAACCTGACCACGAAACTTGTTAAGAATTAAACCGAACTTCAAGCCGCTCAGTAGATGCTTGAAGACTTTGCCATTTTCCAGGTCTCTTCCTACGAGAATATTAATGAGCTCTAGAGGAGACTTGAGTGCTCCCTTCGACAGTTTCGCAACCTCCCCTTGACATATATGCCACATGTTGGTTTCTTTTAGAGCTAATTTCAGCTTTCTCAGGTAAATTGACTTAATAAAAATGAATGTATTTTCTATTGCCGTTGGTTCAGGAGTAGCCACAAACAACCCTTCTGTAGCAATCAGAAAAAAGTCCAAGGTATTGAAGTGAATTCCTGGACCCAAATCCAGAAGGACATAAGCGAACGGAAGATTTTTAATGGCGTTGATTACTTTGAGTTTTTGAGCGTAAAATAAATTGGCAATTTCCAAGGAACATTTTGTCGAGCTGATGAGATGAAGGTTAGGTATAGTTGTAGACAGAGCTACGTCCTCTAATCTGTTTGTTGTTTTATCTATGAAGGCGTCGAGGCCTCTTTGGGGAATTCTCTGGCCAAGGAGGGTGTGGAGGTTGGAGGCGCCCAGGTCCAAATCGACGAGTACCACGCTCCTGCCTTGCTTTGCGAGTAATATGCCTAGGCTCGTGGCAATGAAGCTTTTTCCGGATCCTCCTTTTCCACCACCAATGGAGTAAATGCGCTTCATTTTCCCACTGTTCCTTTAGCCGGGGTTTGTGAAGAAACTCAACGCCTAGCCCGGATATTTCATGAATCACCTGCTGCGACCACGGATATGGCCGTCCTTCCTGGCGTCCTCGGGTGTCGGACCCTGCGACGTACCGTTCAGGTACGCCTCGGATCCAAAACCCTGCGGTTGCCAGGTGGTACACCCATCTTCGCGGTCTCGCGACAGAAATTCATGAAATATCCAGACTTGCACTATTAGCGTCCAGATGGGAGTCTACGACGTAATTTTCTTAAGCAAGTATCAGGCCATTTGATAGGTGAATCCTCCCAGGAACGATTAGAGGCGAATCCGTTCTGCTTGTCTGGGCTGATTGGTCTTATTTTGTATACCTTGGCGTGTTCGATAATCTAATAATCGTTATAGCGGTCAAGGCGAGGTCCCTCGCCCGGATGTTGTAAACAGGTATGGCTGGGGAATGAACCGCAGAGTGCGCTACCACCGCTTTTCGGAGTTAAGTCCATAACCGTTTTGAGTTTTCAACTATCTGCTAATGACCAATCAGACGTCACTTCACGGTAAGTTGGCTAGTGCCACCTGGTAGCGACGCAGGGCCGCTTCTTGATGTATGGAAAAGATGAATGTTGTTGTTGGGAAGCTGCCAGCAGTTTCTAGCTTCTTCACTTGGTCACACAGGCAGGAGAGAACTCGAAACGCTGTTATGCACGGTTCTAGGAGTTCAAAGCGATCCAGTCCCAGGGATTGAATTTCAAGAGGGGCTATTTGCCACATCAACTGACGCAGAGTCTCTTCCACGGTCTCAGCTTTACAATGGTGCTGTCCTTTGAAATCTAGAAGCACCAGCCGGAAAAGCCAGGTTGCATTCAACCCCACGGCCTGGGCACTGATGATCTCCCCCGGAGGTCGTGGTAGAGTCGCCTCGGCGTTGGCAACAACCTCAGCCATGGAAGCCTCAGGTTCTTCCAGGCCGGTATAAGGATCGACAATCAGATTAGTGTCTTCAGGATACGCGAGTGCATCAACCTCCAGTAGCTTTCCTGCTTTATCAGTAAGGATGATCTCCGGCTTAAGCCCTGACATGCTCCGCCTTTTTCTCACCTGTACCTAAAACGGCGTTCGCTCGAATATCAAAAATATATTCTAGCATGGATTAAGGTGGTTTTTCTAATTATACGATCCCTTGACGTTCACCAACATTTTGTGCCAGA
>CBFDBW010000107.1:0-8102 GCA_965603145.1 uncultured Syntrophobacterales bacterium | reverse complement strand
ACAGCTGGCAGTGAGCAGCGGGCAGGAAGCAGTAAGGAGATTGGTCAATTAGAGAATTAGAAAATTAGTCGAACACATGAATTGTTTACCGTTTACCGTTTACAACTTAACGATTTCTACGGTTTTAACGACTTCAACGACTTGAACGACCAAATAACAAATGTGAAATGACCAATAAACCATTTTAGGCATTTTCTCTTATGCACGGTAATTACGGCTATTTTGAGGAAGACAAGCTGGGCAAGCCATACGACTGGCCCCTCTGGCGTCGTCTGGCCGGCTACGCTCGGCCATATCTAAAGATAATCGGCTTCAGTGCCATGCTTATACTGCTGCTTACTGTCTTCGACCTCACCCTACCCTATCTGCTCAAAGTGGGCATAGATAAATATATCGTCCGGTCCGCCCGCCAGATTCAAATACCGGAGGCTCCGCCGCCTGCACTCGAACGTTTTCTTGACAAAGTCACTGGCCAACTACGCCGGGGCCCGGAAAAAGGACAATTTTTCATCGCAAATGAGGTCCTACGCAAGATGGACCCTCGCCTGCTGCACCAACTTCAAGCACAGGGCTCTATTCCGCCTCACCGTTTTTATTTCGCCCCAATCGGGGCCGATGTCCAAAGACGAGTGGTGCTGGCCCACCCTACCCTTTTTCATATTGCGGATGGAATTGCATATATTGACTACCGTAATTTGGCCAATTTACCCGCTGAGGATATCTTGGTCTTACGTCAGCACGACATTTCAGGACTGTACCGCTTGGGCCTGGTCTTTGTGGCACTGCTCCTGCTGAGCGGAATCTGCACCTTTGGCCAAAACCTGCTCATGGTGTACGCTGGGCAACACATGATGCACGACCTGCGCATGCAGCTCTTTGGCCACCTCCAAAAGATGTGCCTGTCATTTTTCAACCGGAATCCTGTTGGTAGGCTGGTTACCCGTCTAACCAATGACATCCAAAACCTGGATGAGATGTTCGGTTCGGTGGTAATGACCCTTCTAAAAGACGTGGTCCTGCTGTGCGGTATTCTCGTCATTCTTTTTCACCTGCGGTGGGAGCTCACTCTGGTTACCCTGTCTGTTATCCCGCTCATTGTTGTGCTCTTTCGTGTTTTTGGGGTGCAGGTTCGCTCCGCCTACCGCGACATTAGAGCCAAACTGGCTAAGATCAATGTAATTCTAAACGAATACCTTTCCGGTATCAGGGTAATCAAAATTTTCCGCCAAGAAAAAACAACATTGCGCCGTTTTGAAAACCTAAACCACGATTACTACCGCGCCACTTTAAGACAGATCATGCTCCAGGCGATTTTCTTCCCTTGTATCGAATTGCTGGCCACCACCGCAATCGCACTTCTCCTCTGGTATGGAGGAAGGCAGGTTTTGGCAGACACGCTGAGCCTTGGAGCTCTCGTGGTCTTCATCTCTTACCTCCGCATGTTTTTTGGACCCATCCGAGACGTGTCGCAAAAATACAGCATCATGCAATCTGCCATGGCTTCAGCAGAGCGAATTTTCCTCCTCCTGGACGACAAGGAGCAGGAAAGATACGATTCCACGGAAGCCAATCCGCCTGCGGTAAAGGGGGAAATTGAGTTTCAGCAGGTGACTTTCGGCTATCGCCAGGAGGAGCCGGTGCTTAAAAACATCTCCTTTCGAGTGAGGGCTGGGGAAACTTTGGCGATTGTAGGTGTCACCGGTGCAGGAAAAACCACCCTGATGCATCTTTTGGAAAGATTCCATGAACCCCAGAAGGGAACGATTCGCCTCGACGGTAGAGACATTGGTGAAATGGATCTGTCCTGGTTAAGGTCGCAGGTGGGGCTCATCATGCAGGATGTATTTCTTTTTGCCGGGAGACTCAGGGAAAATATCGCACTGGATCGCAACTTATCTTCAGAAGAGCTAATGCGGATTACAAGGTTGGCGCACCTGGAAGATCTGGTTTCCCGGCTCCCGGGCCAACTGGACGCGGAGGTGTACGAGGGCGGTGTTACCTTGTCCACGGGGCAGCGCCAACTCCTTGCCATCGCCCGCGCCATGTCCTATGACCCGAAAGTACTAATCCTCGATGAGGCCACGGCCAATATAGACAGCGAGACGGAACACCTGATTCAGCAGGCCCTGGAACGTTTATTTCAAGGAAGAACCACCCTGGTTATTGCCCATCGGCTCTCCACCATACGTCAGGCTGACCGCATATTGGTTTTACATAACGGCCGAATTGTAGAGCATGGCACTCAAGAGGATCTTCTGTCCCGCCGTGACTTCTATTACAGGCTGCATCAGTTGCAGTTTGCCTCGCCTTAGCTAGTCGTTCAAATCGTTGAAGTAGCTTAAGTAGCTTAAGTAGTCTGGATATCTTAATTCAAGTATATCAAACCTTTAACCCCATGCTTTATGCCCGCTGCCCTATACCGATTACAAAAATGACAGCGAAGCATAATGACCTAATGACGGCGCAGCCATATGACTAATGAGAAATGACCTGCCCCATGCCCTACTGCTAGAACTGCTTTACCCCCATCCTTGCAAGTGGAAGGAGCATTACTTAGCTTTAGTTGAGAATGAAAATTGCAGAGGAAAATGTCCGTATTTTATAAACGAATCCCAATGTCTCTTGACAATCATTAGGTCCACATGATGCAAAGTTACCATTTGAACATCAAATTCTATAAGCTTCTCGTTACTGCCGTGTTTATTATTCTCGGGCCTGCTTTCATGGGGATTGGTCAGGGTCAAACAGATGATATGGACGTGCTTTTCTTGCAGGCCCAAACCGATTCAAAGCTGCGAACTTACTTCGTGAGATCCTATGTACAGCAGGAGGGGCTACCAGAACATGTATTGCAGGTTCTGTACTCTGAGGAAGTGGAAATGCTAGCTGTTTCCAACCCACTGGTAAGAACCAAGAACGGAAACTATCGACCCACAAGTCATGCTCTCGCCATCGGACGGGGTTACCCTTCCCGTATGACCTTTGGAGCAAAGATGTTCCACTCCGCTTTCAATTATGCCGACTTTCAAAGTGTCGTTCAGCACGAGGCCGCCCACGCGAAATTTTGGGCCACAGGCGCACTAAATTACCTCGATGATGTGGACACCAGCGAGAACAGCAAGGTCAGACTCCGGGGATTATTTCCCATTCTCTTTGAGTTGGACGCCATAAAAACACAGACGGAGCATTCCAGCTGGCAGCAGACATCAGAACTATTCAGAAGGGGGCAGATGGTTTATCGGCAAAAGTGGCTGGACAAACTGGAAAGATTAGGGCAACAATCCTTTATGTACGATATGAAACCACTGTTGAAGCGAATCCGTCGAACCTATAAGTAAATCTCTCCGACCAAAGGTCGGAGCTTCCAAAATTTTTCATAAAATATCTCCTCCCCCTTTAGGGGGAGGATTAAGGTAGGGGTGAATCCCCATTACCTTCCCCCCTCACCGTGCAACCACGGGGCATTCTGGCAATCTTCGTAAGAAATTTAGGGCCAAACGATCAGCATTCTTAGATTCGAATGAAGTGGAGACACAGGCGAAAGACAGGGTCCCCAGCTGGGCTCACTCATAGGCAAAATCAGCAAAGGTATTTATTGTTTCGTTTCTGCCAAACTCGATGAGTTTCAGTTTAAGACCCTCGTACCTGTACGCTACAAAGGAGTTTGTGAAGCGGGTTATTCTCACCAGCATGCCGTTCTCATTCCAGGAAAAAGCCTCATATAACGGCCATGTTTTTGAACTGTGTATCACTTGTTCCGTGCCTTCCGGATAGTAATATTCACAATGAAATAGATCGAGGCTCTCATTTTCTGGATGGGACATCCGAATGCAGGTCCAGCGGTTCGACTGTTGCCTCAGACTTCCCTCGGGCCACTGCCGCACCTCCGCTTCAAATTCCTTTAGACTCCGGTCAAAAATCAACATACGCTGCCCCGGGTTCCCAGTGTTGTCATCCCGCCACCTCTGTACCAGGCACCATAAGGATCCGTGGATCAGGACAAAACCATCACCTTGTCGGATAATCTCCCCTCCCCCAGCCTTACGAAATACATAGGTAAACGGGTACATCCTCTCTTCTTTGACAGGACGGAACTCCGCTGAACCGATACGGCCAATGAGTTCCTGTAAGCGGAGGTATCGAATGCGGTCTGGCGATGGTTCCTCGCCAAGTTTCAGACAGGGACAACTACTTATTGTCACAAGTAGAAATATTAATGACAACCTGGTCTTCACACTCCATCCTTTACAAATGGCAAATTCAGTCAACTCCACCAAAGTCGTTACGGTGGATCATCAACAATCTGCCAGAATCGTGCCAGCTAAACCGAGGTAATGAGAGGAGATAAGTCCATACTCGTTGTAATAGAATCTGGAAAGACTCGTGGGGCTACGGCTACATTGAACATTGACCATCTGCCTCTCGGGTGATATATGGGCACCCCAGAAGATTGCGGATTGCGGATTTTTGAATAAGCAGTAGACAGTTAGAACTACTACTGAGGAAAATTAAAAAGCTGTGGTAAGCAATTCCACCAAAGGTTATATCGCAGTAATAGCTGCGGCAATCATGTGGGCCTCGTCAGGTACGGTGGGAAAGTGGCTGTTTGCTGGTGATATTATACCATTAGATGTGGTGCAGGTGAGGTCTACCTTCGCATCGCTGTTGCTTGCCGTCTTCTTCGCATTGCGGGCCAGACACCTTTTTCGCATCCGTACCAAAGACCTTGGATCCCTAATCCTACTGGGCAGCGTCGTCATGGCCCTGGTTCAACTAACCTACTTCACTGCCATCAGCAAAATCCAAGTAGCGGCGGCCATACTCCTTCAATATCTGGCCCCAATCATGGTAGCTTGCTATTCCATCTGTTTCTGGAGGGAGCGGGTTACCGTATCTAAGTTACTCTCCCTGCTTCTATCGTTTGCTGGCTGTTACTTGGTGGTGGGAGCATACAACCTCCAGCTGTTGCAACTGAACCGGACGGGAATACTGTGGGGACTGGCATCGGCAGTTTGCTATGCGGGATATGCCTTGCTGGGAGAACGGGCCATGCACCGCTATTCTCCCTGGACCGTACTATTCTATGCTCTCCTGTTCTCTGCAATCCCGTGGTATATCTTCTATCCTCCCTTTAACTACCTGTGGGCTGGATTCACTTTGCCGCAATGGCTCGGGCTCGTATACATAGCCTTCATGGGTACCGCCATCCCTTTTGGCCTCTATTTCGTTGGCATTAATTACATCCGCTCAACCCGTGCCTCGATAACGGCCACCCTGGAGCCGATCTCAGCAGGGTTCATCGCCTATCTCTTTCTAGGCGAGATCCTCGAGCCCCTGCAAATTCTCGGCGGGGTATTGGTAATCACTGCCATCGTGCTTCTGCAGTTACAAAGTGAACAGGATGAATTGACCCCCGAACTGATACGCGCCCGGACGGCTCAGAGCAGCCCCCCCGAATAGGTTTATTAGAGAATTAGAGAATTGGAAACTTAGTCAAAGAGGTCAGAGATCAGGGTCAGAGGACAGAAGGCAGTATCGTTATCCGTTATTAGTTATTCGGAAGATCTGTCGCTATAAGCGGCCTTGAGGATTTCTACGGTTTACTGCTCACCGCTTACCATTTGCCGCTTACTGCTGAATATGAAATGTAAGGTGTGTTATATTACCTCTATGATCCGGATAACTGATCAACTCTCGATTCCCAAAGATGAGCTGAAATTTACCGCTTCCCGTAGTAGGGGACCCGGGGGGCAGCACGTTAACAAGGCCAGCACTCGGGTGACACTCGGGTTTGACCTTATCAATTCTCCAAGTCTTACTTCAGAACAGAAACAACTTGTTCTTGACGGGTTGGCAACCCGTATCAGCAAAAAGGGAATTCTTCGGGTCATCTCCCAAAAAACTCGCAGCCAGGCAGCCAACAAAGAGGTGGCTCTGGAACGCTTCATCGAATTGCTGCAGCAAGCTCTCAAACAAAAGTCCAAACGGAGACCAACGAGAATATCGCGAACAGCAAAACAGAAACGCATTGATGAAAAGAAAAAGCGGGGCAAGCTGAAGCAAGGAAGATCCTGGAAGGTTACACCCGACGATTGAACACGGGCTAGTCAAAATCCCTTCTGCTCTTTTCTACATCTAGTCCCAGGACCTGGATAACCCTTACAAATCCAAGGTCTCACAGGGTAAATTTTACAAACAGCTTTTTCCATATCCCACTTAAGAAATGGGCAGGGTGTGACGCCAGGCTCTCCATGTTCAATTTCGCCGGAGTATTCATTAACCATATAACCATAGGAATCCAGAAACTCATGGAAGTCCATATTGAGATAATCGGCAACAAGACGAGGATCCAATTCTGCCCAGGGAATCCCTATCTCCTTACAGCATCTACCACATCTTTGACAGCTGAAATCCATAACGAACCCAATCTTCTTCAATCAGCGGGATAATGGGGCGCCGCAGGGCCCAAATGAGCTAAGGGATGAGTGTTAAGGTTTTCCCTAGAAAAAAGCCATCCTCAATCTTTTGTGGATGGCTTTTGGCAGTTCTGGAGTTCACGGGGAGAATGGAGGCGCCCCACTCCTATCTTATTTTACCCCCCATCTAGATGACGCCCTTCCTTCATCCGATACCAGCCCTCAGGGTCCTGAAAATAGTCCAGGGTATCCTCCAGCGAGAGGCGATGCTCCCTCTCCATGGACGCAAGTACACCATAGAACTCTTTTTCTACAGGGTTGTCAACGCTATCTCGTAGATCACGGTAAAACTGCTCCCCCCTGGTTTCAAAATCAATGGCTATCTGTACCGCCTCCATGTCATCGGTGTCGGCTTGAGCAGAAGTATCCACTGATTCCACCACTTTTTTCAGAATGGATTTCATATCGGTGCCTTTGACCTTAATGGGTATGGTCTCCGGCCATTTTCCTTCTTCTTCTAGTTTTTGGTGAAGTTCTAGTATCCGCTGGTAATGCTCATTTTCATCATTGGCAATGGATTGGAACATCATTTTCCCGAAAGAGTTGTTCGTTCTCTCGGCGTGCTTCAGGTAGAAATCCCTTTCCCTCGACTCGTTGTTGAGAGCTACCTCCAACGCCTTTATCCGCTCCTCGGTCTTGCTACTCATCCTGTCTCCTTTCAAACTCAGTCAGTTGTCCGTTGCATCAAGGGCTCATTTGAAAGAGCATAGAACATGCGTCATGCCGCAAACACCTCTTTCATTTGCTCCAGGCTGCGTGTGCCATGCTGCTTTTTGCAACTGACAACGGAATACGGACAACTGACTCTATTGATCAGCTGTCTTTGGGAAATTTAAAGGTAACCGTCTCCCCGTGCTCGTCGCGTTTAACGCTGACACCGATTTCGAGGCTATCATTGCGAACGCCAAGGGCCAAAGGACCCTTCCCTTCGTCACCCTCAAAATGGGTGATCTGACGCACCGCTTCAATTACGTTGCGGCCTATGTCCCCACCAGGCGATGGTAAATCTGCTTTACGATACTTGGCATGCACAGTTGTAGTACCGTCTGCTGTAGTCCTGAGGGAAATCTTTTTGGCGTTGAAGTTAATGCCATGCAATACCGTCAGGGCCATCCACTTCAAGGCAGCCTGGTCTTTGTCCGTATCTCCTTTAACTTCGGACATTTCCTTAAGCGGATCTGTGTTTGCAAAACAGTCAATATGTTCCTGCACCTCAAGGTGAAGATTACGTTTATCTTTCATGTCTAACTCCTTCCTTCCACTTATATGAAGCTCCATGCATTGTTTATTTCAGCAATTTCCATTTAAGATAAGCACAAATTGGCCTCAAGCAAGTGAGGCAGGTTGAAAACTAATGGCACGGGAGGAGGGCTGGGTTATTTGCCATCAGGATTCTCCACTGGAGATACCTTTACTTCACGCTGGTCTTTCCACGCCCTCCAGATAAGTCGACTAGAGAACAAAAGGCCGATACCGACGGCTCCATAGATCAGTCCGAGGATCGGTTTTGGCAGGCCGACTGTCCTGAGTATCCGGCCCAGAAGCATCATTCCTATTACTAAGATCCAGACTCGCGGCGAGAGAAAGCCTCCAAAGCATCGATCTTCTCCACGCGCTTTGACCCGG
>CBFDBW010000106.1:0-8103 GCA_965603145.1 uncultured Syntrophobacterales bacterium | reverse complement strand
AATCAACAGCGCTCAGCCACCCGAAAGCGATCCACCCGCAACATCACGCTGCAGGCGATATTTCTCCCAGAGGTCCAGCGCACCCCGCGTCAGTCCCTGGGGCATGAAGATCATCACGACCATCAGGATCAGCCCGAAGATGACGATATCAAAGTCGTGGAACACGGCCAGCACTTCCGGAAGCACGGTAAGGGTAGCGGCGCCAAACACCGCCCCCCAAATGCTGGCCATACCTCCCACCACAACCATGGTCACCAGCTTGATAGAAAACATGAAATCAAACGAGCTGGGGCTAATGAAAGTGATGAAATGGGCATAAAGACTTCCGGCCACTGAAGCGTAGATGGCACTCACCACAAACACCCAGATCTTCAGCCGGGCGGTATGGATGCCCGAAGCACGCGCCGCTGGCTCACTGTCGTGGATGGCGCGCAACGCCCTGCCCACCCGTGAATCAACGATATTGAGACTGAGAGCTATGGCCCCCAGCGTAATTGCCCACACCAGAAAGTAGTAGGTTCTGGGCTCGTCAAGAACCACGGTTCCTATACTGAGCTTTGGAATGCCCACTAAACCTGAGGGGCCGCCTGTGAGCCAGACCAATTCTTTGAAACAGATGTAGACAATGATGCCGAAGCCGAGCGTGGCCATGGCCAGATAATAGCCGGTGAGTTTGAGTGCAGGCACACCCACCAGCAAAGCTACCGCCACCGTGACGACAACAGCAATCACCATGGCAGGCCACGGTGACAACTTGTACGTAGCAGTAAGGACTCCCGAAGTGTATGCCCCAAGGCCAAAAAAGGCTGCATGCCCCAGACTGATCTGCCCGGCATAGCCCATCAGTAGGTTGAGCCCCACCACCAGTAGGGTGTGGATGCCAATGAAGATCATCACACTGAGGTAGTAACGGTTTGTCACCACCAAAGGCACCAGTGCCAGCAGCAGACCAAAGCTACCAACCTGAATCGACTTGTATCCTAGAAAACGGGACAATCCTGTTACTCCGTAAGGGTACTTTCCAAAATGAGATAAAATGTCTAAACAGAAAATGCCTAAAATACATTAAAATCTTAAATCCCAAATCCCAAGCATCAAATTGCAAGGTTTCAGGTGTCGGGTGTCACGTGTCAGGAAAAAGAAACATAGATGCTGAAACCTGAAACCTTAGTCATTGTTATTTGTTTGCTATTTGGGTTTTGTGATTTGTAATTTCCATGCTTCAATCTGCAATCATAAATCTTAAATCTACAATCTAAATATCTGCCCTTAAAATCTCTTCACTTCCTTTGACCCAAGAAGGCCACTCGGCCTAATAAATAGAACTAAAAGCAAGACAAAAAATGCAATGGCATCTTTGAATCCAGAGCTAATGAGGCCAGCACCCAGCGCCTCCAAAACCCCCAGCAGAAAACCACCGAGAATCGATCCGGGACTGCTGCCCAGGCCACCCAAAACCGCAGCGCAAAATCCTTTCAGGCCAAGCATAATTCCCACATCGTAGCCACACAGGGTAATGGGAACAATGACGATGCCGGCAGCGGCTCCGATGGCTGCACTCAGGGCGAAGGAGACCAAAACCATGCGGTTTACTCCAATCCCCACCAGGCCGGCGGCTCGCCGGTTGAAGGCACAAGCACGCATGGCCTTGCCCGTTATGGTGCGCTTATAGAAAAACTGGAGAGCAGCCATAACCACCACCGCCACTCCGAGAACCCAGAGGCTTTGAGGTACCAGGGTAGCACCGCCAAAATGGATGGGGGCGGAACCGGTAAATGGTCTGAGCCCCAGGGAATCTTTCCCCCAGAACATCATGGCCACACCCCGAAGAAAGATAGAGGCGCCAACTGTGATGATGATGAGGGCAATGGGATTTGAGCTTCTGGCAGGACGGATGGTGAACCGTTCCAGAGCGATGCCCACCAGGGTTACCGCCAGGACTGCCAACAGGAAGCTGAAACCAAGTGGCAGATGACTAACGTCATCAAGCGTTATTACAGCCATGCCGCCAAGCATGACAAACTCGCCCTGGGCGAAGTTGATGACCTCGGTGGAATTGTAAATGATGGTAAAACCCAGGGCGATAACCGCGTAGATGGCACCGTTGGTGATGCCGGAGATAACATATTGCAGAATCTGGCTACTCAAGTCCATGGTCGCATTTGGAGTGCCTAAAGCAATCGAATGCCTCTTATGAAATCCCAAACTCCAAGCACCAAACCGGGGCCCCGCCCAGAGGGTGGGGACTCCGAAGGAGAAATCTCAGTGTTTTAGGTGTCGGGTGTGATTCAGGTACCAGGTGTCAGTGTTCAGGTGTCAGGGGTGAGAAGCACAAGAGCTGAAACCTGAAACCTTAGTCATTGTGATTTGAAATTTCTATTCCTCCAATACTCCTTCACCGAGAGCACGAAAAGACACCCTATCATATCCCCAGTTCTTCGTGCCCTTCGTGGTCTAATGCTACCTCTATTGAATTACCTGCCAGTCGCCGTTCACGATCTTCACCATCACAAAGGCTTCTTCTTTGTTCAGGCCGTTGTGATCTTGGGGTGAAAATCGGAAAATACCGCTCATTCCCACATGGCCGGTGATCTTCTCGACCTCGTCACGAATCTTGGCCCGATCAGCCCCTGCTTTTTCAAGGGCTTGAGCCAGAATTTCCAGACCATCCCAGGAATAACCGCCAAACCCCGAAACTGCAATTTTGTATTTCTCTTCGTAGTCGGCGATGTATTTCAGCAATGCCGGCTTCTGGGGGTCGATATCAGGCAAATCTCCAGCAACCAGGATTTTGCCGGTAGGCAGTATGACGCCATTGGCTGCTTCGCCGGCCAGCTGAATAAACTTCTTGGAAGCAACGCCATGGCTCTGATAGAGGGGGATCTCGATACCAAGCTGCCGCATGTTCTTGGCGATCACTGCCGGACCGGGATTGGTTCCCCAACAAATAATAGCCCCCGGGTTCAAGGACCTAATCTTGGTGAGCTGGGGAGTCATGTCCGTGTCTTTCGGTCCGAATCTTTCGTCGGCAACTATTTTATAGCCATAGTCCGATGCTTGTTGGAGCAACTGCTGCCTGCCACTGGCGCCAAAGGCATTGCTTACAGTGAGAATGGCAATCTTCTGGATTCCCTGGCCTTTCATATATTCATAGATCTTGGCCACTGCCATCACATCGGTTTGAGGTGTTTTGAAAACCCATTTTTTAACTGGGATGGTGATTTTCACCGAAGCTGCGCAGGAAATGAGCGGCACCTGGGCCTTTTCCGCGATGGAAACCACGGCCAGGGTTGTGCCACTCAGTGAGGGGCCCACTATGGCCAGAACATTGTCCTTTTCGATCAGCTGGTTGGAGTTGAGCACCGCTGTGGTGGCGTCCCCCTCGGTGTCGTATATGACCAGTTCAATGGGATGGCCGTTGACACCACCTTGTGCATTGATCTGTTCTGCCAGCAATTCCATTGAATTGCGTTCCGGTTCACCAAGAAACGATGCCCGGCCGGTGATCGCAAAAATACCGCCAATCTTGTAGGGAGCCTTGGGCTCCTCTTTTTTAGCGCAGCCACTCCATGCCAAAACCACCGCCAGCAGCAACAATGTCAAAACCTGAATTCTTTTGACCTTACCTCTTTTCATGATAAACTCTCCTCCCTCCCCATTCTTTCCATTCATTCAGTTACGACTTGCTGTGGGACGAAAACTGAACCACTGAGAGAACAAAGAGTAAAGCGGTTTGCGCTTTGCGTTTTCTGCACAATGAACTCTGTGGTTATTACTCCCCCACACCTTAGCTGAAACTTTTACATGGCGTAGAGTTTCTGTCCCCCGATGACCGTCACACCATTTTGCATCAGCACATCCACGGCATTATCAATATCATCGAATCGGAAAATGAGTACTGCGTTCTGGCCGCTTTGCTGGACAAAGGCATACATGTACTCCACGTTGATACCGTTCTCAAAAAGAATTTGCAGAATGTTGCTTAGGCCCCCTGGCCGGTCCTCCACCTCCACCGCCACGACCTCGGTTCTACCTACGGTGAACCCCTGTTCTTTGAGAACTTGTTTGGCTTTCTCATGGTCGTTGACAATCAGCCGCAGGATACCGAAATCAGTGGTATCGGCTAAAGCCAAGGCCCGGATATTGATATCTGTTTTGCCCAAGATTCCGGTAACCTCCGCAAGCCTTCCAGCCTTGTTCTCCAGAAATATGGAGATCTGTTCAACTTTCATGGTTTCCCTCCCCTTGCGTGGGCTTATAATCTCTTGGTTTGCCGGCAAAACTGGCCTAGATCTTTCTCTTGTCTATTACCCTTACAGCCTTGCCTTCGCTACGTTGAATGCTCTTGGGCTCTACCAACTTAACCTGGGCAGAAACACTCAGCATTTCCTTAATATTCTTTTCCAGTTTACGTTCCATGTTCTGTAAATTCTTGACCTCATCTGAAAAAACCTTCTCGTTCACCTCCACCTTCACAGTGAGTGTGTCCAATCTGCCCTCGCGAGCAACCTCTAATTGATAGTAAGGTTCAATGCCATCAATCTCCATGATGACACTTTCGATTTGGGAGGGGAACACATTAACGCCGCGAATGATGAGCATATCGTCACTGCGACCCTGGACTCGCCCCATACGGACGATGGTCCGACTGCAACGGCAAGGTTCCGGATACAGAACGGAGATATCGCGGGTTCTGTAGCGGATGACTGGAAACGCCTCTTTGGTGATGGTGGTGAAAACCAACTCCCCTGGAGTACCATAGGGCAAGACCTCTTCAGTATCCGGATCGATAATTTCAGGAATAAAATGGTCCTCGAAGATGTGCAACCCATTTTGGGCCTCGATGCATTCCACCGAAACCCCCGGACCTATAATTTCACTGAGGCCATAAATATCCATGGCCTTTATGTTCAGCTTCCGTTCAATCTCCTCCCGCATCTGCTCGGACCAGGGTTCGGCCCCGAAAATGCCGGCCTTGAAGTTGAATTCGCGAAAATCCACCCCCATTTCTTCGGCCACCTCGGCAATCAACAAAGCATAAGAGGGTGTGCAGGTGAGGATTGTGGGGCCAAAATCCGTCATGATCATCACCTGCCTCTTGGTGTTGCCCCCTGAAATGGGAATCACCGAGGCGCCCAACTTTTCGGCACCGTAGTGAAAGCCGAGACCACCAGTGAATAGGCCATAGCCGTAAGCGTTGTGAATCATATCTCCCCTGGTGGCGCCCCCTGCCATGAGGGTTCTCGCCATGAGTTCAGACCAGGTCTGGATGTCCCGGGCTGTGTAGCCCACCACGGTTGGCTTCCCAGTGGTACCCGAGGAGGCGTGGATTCGAACTACATCGTCCATGGGTACCGTGAACATCCCAAAGGGGTAGCTGTCCCGCAGATTGTCTTTGTAGGTAAACGGCAGCCTGCGCAGATCGTCAAGGGAACTCACATCATCAACCTTTACCCCAACCTCATCGAATCGCTTCTTGTAAAAGGGAACTGTGTTGTACACTCTGGCGACCGTTGTTTGCAGTCGTTTCAGCTGAATAGCCTCTAGAGCCTCCCTGGGCATGGTTTCATACTCTTCATTGTAAATCATAACCCCTCCCTATCAATCAAAATCTAAGTTCCCCGGTTCGTCCACCCCATAGATTTTAGAGAAAAACGGTGGTTCAAAAGAAAAATTTCAACGACAAACTCACCGAAGGCGCTCGGGGTTGATCGAAACTAATCTTTCCGTAGGGGGCAAGACGTTCTTGCTGTCGCTGTTCTTCCCGATCATTGTATTTATGAGCCACATTTACAGCGCTGTAGATATTGCCACCATAAAAAGCAGCGGTGACCAAAGCTAGTCCTACTCCTACCCCCTCATGGTCCTGGTTGAAAGCCTCATACGTGGCCCAAGCAAATGCACCGGTAAATACGAATGCGATGGCTGCATCACGGGGTCGATCGCAGTAAAGGTGACCTGCACCGGGTAAGAGTGCTGCCAAAAAACCAGCCAGAGAAGGATCTTTCCGTTTTGCTTCTGACTCCTCTGCTAAGATCTGCTGCACTTTTTTCGCTCTAGCATAAAACAAATCTTCACTTCCCACCTGGCTCAGAGCCTGGTCAGCTTCCAACCAGCGACCTTCTTTGGCGTAACTGAGACCGATAAGATACCAGGCCTCTGCCACTAATAGTCTTCCTGGTTGATCTTCAATGATGGCCCCATACTCCTTCCTGGCCTCTTCTCCCCGACCCAACTCACCCAGAATTCGAGCTTTCAGAAATCGAGCCTCCCATTGAAGAGAACTCTTAGGGTAGTCACGCAGGAAAACATTTACTGCTTCCAGAGCCTGGTGCCAGCGTTTACCACGGAAGTAGCATTGAACAATTCGTAGGGCGGCGTTCTGTGCTTGGGGATTATCAGGATAGAGGAAAAGAAAGCGCTGGTACTCTCCAATAGCTCTGAAGTACTCTTGCTCGGAAAAAAGATGATGGGCGAATTCCAGCACCTGTTCTGGGGGAAATTCCATGGGATGTAAGGGCGACAGGGCTTGGGCAGGAATCCCTGAACCCACAAACATCGTCACTGCGACAGTTAGCAGCAACAAGCCTACGAAAACATGATGAGATCGTCCCGGTCGTATGCAGCCTGACTTTGGAGTCATCGTCTGTTACTGGCCATTGATCTTAGCCCGCATATTTCACGAATCGCCTGCTGCGACAGCGGATATGGCCGTCCTTCCGGGCGTCCTCGGGTGTCGGATCCTGCAACGTACTGTTCTAGTACGCCTCGGATCCAATCCCGCGGTACCGCGGGATTGACCGGTGGCACGCCCATCTCCACCGTCTCGCAACGCCGTCTCGTAAAATATGCGGGCTAGGTGTTGAAAATCCAGAACCCTTCAGCAAAAAAGCCGCGGGTTTCGGCTAACCCACGGCCTCAAAACAGAAAAACCATGGGCTTGCTTCCCTGTCCGCCCATGGCCTTGGATGCTCACCTTTGTACCGGCTTACCTGTGCAACCAGAGGGCGGATTTCTGAAAAAAGAAGCCGCCACAGGGAAAGCTACATAGAAAGCCGGCAAATAGCATAGGCTTTGATTCTCCTCTGTTCCTCCAGTGGTTCAAATTATATAAAGTTAAAGATGCTTGTCAAGTTAATTCTTGATCCTGCCAATTACCCCTGTTCCTTAAGGTTTTCAGCCTGTCGCCAGCGTCGAAGCTTTATCCTAATCCACTCTCCAAATATGAAGGCCGGGCTTTCATTGAGGTAGTTGTCGTAGTGGGTCATTGCTTTTTGCTTATCGCCAATGGCCTCATAGACCCTGCCAAGATAAAGCTGAGCCTGAGCTTGATACACCTGGGCCCCCTCACTGGCCAGACGCTGATAAACTTCTACGGCTTCCTGCCACGATCCCTTGGCCTCATAAGTTTCTCCCAAACTCTCC
Organism: uncultured Syntrophobacterales bacterium; assembly: GCA_965603145.1. GTDB lineage: Bacteria > Desulfobacterota > Syntrophobacteria > BM002 > BM002 > BM002. Next base: position 678 of record CBFDBW010000106.1, on the reverse strand, counting down.
AAAGCCTGGTCATAGAGAGGATGGGTAAAATCTGTGCGCTGGAGAAAATCAGTGTAGCGGGAGATTGCTTTTTCGTAGTCACCTTCCTGGAAGTAGATGTTCCCCAGATCCATGAGGGCGTTGGTCGCCACAGTAGTGGAGTGGTAACGTTGTTTTACCTCCTCCAGCTTCGCCGTTGCCATTCTATATTCTACAGCACCAGCATTGTCAGAGGATTCGACCTGATAGAGAGAAAGAGCTTCCTCGTAAAGACCTCTGGCCTTTGTTTCCCGGCTGGCCTTAAACAGAAAAACTGCACTAGTGATTGAGATGAGAACAGCAGCGCCCGCCAATACTCCAACTACAATCCGTATGTTATCCTGACACCAGGCTACGATCCTGCTGCTGAATGTTAAGAATTCATCAGTCTTCTTGAGCTCTTTTCTCCGGATTTTTCTTTTCACCAAATCATCGCCTCCTCGTTTAAATTGAGCTTGTTAGCAAGAAGGAGTTGTTCTGTCAAGCGCTTGCCCCCACAGGAGTTCCTCTATTTTTTCAGGACTAATTGGGGAAAAGCCATGGTCAAGGGGGAGGCTGCGCAACAACGAGCACCTGAGCCACCTCTCCTTCCACTCTTAGCCCAGCAAAGGCCAGCATGAAGATTTGATGTTTTCTCAAAAGATACACTGCCATAAATGG
>CBFDBW010000105.1:0-8111 GCA_965603145.1 uncultured Syntrophobacterales bacterium | reverse complement strand
ATAGCTGCGACGAATGCTTTTGTCAAGGGCAAATTTCATAGCCGTCAGCTATCAGAAATAAAGGCTCAAGGCATCAGGCTCAGGGCACAAGGCAAAAAGCATAGGGTTGGAGGTTGGAGGAGCGCTTCGCTTTATGTTGGAGGCTAATTACTGGATGCAAGATCCAGAAAGCATAGAGCGAAAGGCATAGACTGACTTTACCCTATGCTCCATGCCCTATGCCCCATGCTTCGTTCTTCTTTCTTCTTTCTTTGTTCCTTGTGCCTTTATGAAAACCCTTGGATTGGCCTGGCAAAATAGTGTATTGATCAAGATATGAAAGTGACCACCATCTTTGCTTTTACCCTCCTAGGTTTTGCGGCCACCATTGGCCAAATTCTCGTCCTGCGGGAATTGCTCACCGTTTTTTCCGGCACTGAATTGGCAGTGGCCATTGTTCTTGCTGCCTGGCTCTTTTGGACGGCCCTTGGCGGACTGCTGGGGGGCAAACTGTCACAACATTATCGCGGCAGCCCACGCTTGTTTGGTTACCTTCAGGGGGTCAGCGGTCTCATCCTTGCCGCGACCATCTTTCTTATCAGGGCGGCGCGCACTCTCTTTCAGGTCGGTGCCGGAGAGTTAGTCACCTTGGGGCAGATGCTGGCAATTTCTTTCCTCACTCTCGCACCTTTCTGTCTAATCTCCGGGATGCTGTTCAGCCTGGCTTGCTCTGTGCTGGCAGTACAGCTCTCTAGATGGAGGAGGTCTCCAGGTTTGGTTTACTTTCTGGAGGGTTTGGGAGCTGGTATCGGAGGACTCTTTTTTACCCTCATATTAATTCACCATTTCACTGGCCTACAGATCGCCAGCTCCATCGGGCTCCTTCTCTGCTCTTCAGGGTTGATCATCGTCCTAAAGGTTGGCCGGAATCGCCCGGTTGATATTTTGATTTTTACATGTATTTTCCTGGGCCTCGCCACTGTGCAATACCGAAGCACAGATATGGACAGGGCCAGTCGCCAATGGCAATGGTCAGGATTTCGTCTTTTAGACTCCCAAGAAACCATCTACGGTCACATCGTTGTAGTAGCCAGAGAGGACCAGATTACCTTTTTTGAAAGCGGTCTCTGGAACTTTACCGTCCCAGATCAATTGAGCGCTGAAGAGGCGGTTCACTATGGACTGTTACAACACCCACAGCCTGAAAGTGTACTTCTCATCGGCGGGGGGGTATCCGGATCCTTGGCGCAGTTGCTCCTACATCCCAGTGTTCGGGAGGTAGAGTATGTGGAATTGGATTCCAAACTCATCCAGATGGGGGAAACGTATCTGCCGGGGGATATGACTGCTGCCCTGCAAGACGGCCGGGTAACAGTCCGCCATGAAGATGGGCGAAGCTATCTTTCCCATACCTCTAAGAAGTTCGACGTTATATTGGTAAATCTTCCCGAACCTTTTACCGCACAGCTAAACCGCTTTTACACCCAAGAATTCTTCCGGCTGGCCGCCAGTAAGATGCGTGCTGGTGGCGTTTTCTTTTTTACTGCCAGTGCAGCTGAGACAGCACTCGGTCCTATTCAGGCGAAATACTTAAAACTCCTCTATAGGACCGCATCTAGTGTCTTCTCTGAAGTGGTGGTATTCCCTGGCCAGACCGCCCGTTTCTTTTGCTCAAATTCTCCTGGCATCCTAGCCAAACAACCGGAGACCTTGGTGGCACGACTGTGCCAGCGTAAGCTGGAGCTCCTCTACGTACAAGATCACTATATACTCTGGGATCTTTCGCCCTGGCGACAAGAAAGTTTCATGGCCATGATCGAGCAAGCAGACGAAAACCAAGAAAATACTGATCTTAACCCCAGAGCCTATTCCTATAATCTCCTCCTTTGGGGCTCACACTACTCGCCCATGATAGCAAAAACCTTCTCCGCTCTGAGCAAACGTACCATCTGGATAGGCATGTTTCTCTTCTGTCTCGTTGTTGCGGTTGCTAGCTTTGCCAAAGGCTTTAGGTCCGGTGCTTCCCAGATTCCAAAAACCAGAATCCTCTACTCTGTGACTGTCTTTGGCCTTACTGGAATATCCCTGGAAATTCTTATCGTTTTTGCCTTCCAAGTATTCTTCGGCTATGTCTACTATCAGATCGGTATTCTACTAGCCCTCTTTATGGTGGGGCTGGCTCTGGGGAGTTTCACCTTTAGTTATTATCCCAGAAATAGACCCCTGCAGATTAGAACCCTCGTCATCTTCCAGTTCGTACTTGGCTGCTTCTGTCTAGGTTTGGCTTTCATGTTTGTCCATTTTTCCGACTGGCTGAGCTTTGGCCGTCACGAATTCTTGTACCGGGAAACATTCTCTGTTGTAAGTTTGCTGGCGGGTTTTCTCGGCGGGGCTCACTTTCCACTGGCCAACCGGATATTGCTGGAGGACCAACTGCGAGTCGGCCGAATCGCGGGCTTAGTTTATGGTGTTGATCTTCTGGGATCCTTCCTGGGCTGTCTCTTGGTGGGACTCGTTTTCATCCCTTCGATGGGAATTTATCAGACGCTCATGATTCTGGCTTTGGTCAATATCTCGGCCATTCTGCCCTTCATCATCTCTTGGCCACCATCAGCCGTCTTAGAGAGGTGAGGAAATTTGCCGTAGAACACGGTTAGAGTAAGGGCAACTAGGCACTAAGCAGTAGGCACAGGAAGGACGACATGGGGACACGGAGAAACGGCGAGACGGGGATTAGAGACCAGAGGTCAGAAGTCAGACGACAGGAGACAGAGGACCCAGGCAGCTAAAAGTTCCGCAATCCGCATTCCGAAATTGCCAAAGTGCCTAGTCTTACTTCGGTCTGTTCATGGCCAGAATCTTGACCTCGTACTCAAAAACCACCTCGATCTTCGATTTGTCAATCTCCTTGCGCACGAAACCGAGTCCGAAGGTAGAATGGGATACAATCTGTTTTTCACTGTAAGAAGCGGTCGGGTCGTATGGCAGAAGCTCCATCTCACCGGCTACTTCCTTGAAAGCCTGCCACTCCTTCAAGGACACCTGGCGACGAGGGGTCCTGGCTGACTCAACCTTCTTCAAGACCTTTGCTTGGCGTTCGGATGGAAGAGGAACCTTCCTGGTCATGGTAGCCAGTGAGGGGCGGTACCGGTGTTGGCTGTTGCAACGGCTGCAAATCACCAGATGGATCTTCTTCTCCTTCATGGCCACCACCCGGTGGATGGTCTCATCATCACAACGGGGACAGATGGAGTCGGTCTCATCTCCCACCGACGTGGTTTTCCAGGGATGTCCTTTTAGTCTATCAACCAATGAAACTCCAGAGAACGCCGGCGGCTATGGCAGAACCGATAACCCCCGCAACATTTGGCGCCATGGCGTGCATGAGCAAATAGTTACTTGGATCCTCTGCGTTGCCTACCATCTGCACTACTCGGGCCGAGTCCGGCACCGCTGACACTCCGGCTGCACCGAGCAGAGGGTTGATTTTCTCGCGGCTAAGGAGGTTCATCAGTTTCGCAAAAATCACCCCTCCTGCCGTGGCGACCATGAACGAGCAGGCGCCAAGGATAAATATACCCATGGACTTGCCAGTAAGAAATACATCAGCCTGGGTGCTGGCACCTACGGTTAGGCCCAGAACAATTGTTACTGTATCCACCACAGCAGTTCTGGCCGTTCTCGCCAACCGGTCAGTAACCAGACATTCCTTTAGAAGATTGCCAAAAAAGAGCATGCCAAGCAATGGCAGGGCGGCAGGTGCCAAGAAGCAGCAAAACAAGAATCCCACAATGGGAAAGAGGATTTTCTCTTGCGAACTCACCTCCCTGAGATCACTCATTTTGATGAGACGTTCTTCTCGGCTGGTGAGCAGTCTCATAATCGGTGGCTGGATCACCGGCACCAAGGCCATGTATGAATAGGCTGCGATGGCAATGGGTCCCACCAGGTGAGGTGCCAACTTGGCCGACAGAAAGATGGCGGTAGGGCCGTCGGCACCACCAATGATGCCGATAGAAGCTGCTTCTTTAGGGACAAAATCCAGAAATAGAGCCCCTAAAAATGTCATAAAAACTCCCAGTTGCGCAGCTGCACCCAGCAAAATAAGTTTGGGCCTGGCCAGAAGTGTGGAAAAATCTGTCATGGCACCAATACCCAAAAAGATCAACGGAGGATAAATACCCTTGCTCACTCCAAAGTAGAGGTAGTTGAGCACCGCACCTTTCTCATAGATGCCCAAGCCCAACCCTTTGAAAACCGGGACGTTACCAACCAGGATACCGAAGCCAATGGGAACCAAAAGCAACGGTTCGTAGTGCTTGGCAATACCGAGATAAATGAAGACCAGCCCCACACTGATCATGACTAAGTGGCGATAGTCAGCCATGCCAAAACCGGTATTTTGAAAGAAGTCTATTAGGAGCTCCATTGAGATTTCCTCGCGCGTTCGCTGTGGCACCAGAGTAATGCAGTGGTGGTGCATTGCAAAATATCAAATTCCAAACACCCAATCTCAGGGTGTCGGGTGTCAGGTGTCAGGTGTCAGGAAAAAGAAACATAGAAGCTGAAACCTGAACACTGAAATCTTAGTCATTGTGATTTGCGATTTGGAATTTTAGTCACCCTAGTACTCCAATACTCCAACTCAGCACTTGCTCGGCTGACCGGTAGGGCCTCATTTGCTCTCTTGAAACTTGCTTTCAACTGGACTCTCCTTCTCGCTTCCGTTTGCCCAGCGGAACAGGCCATCTGCCCCACCTACCATCGTACCCTTTACAAGCAAGCGATTGATTTTTGAGTGAACCCTGGCCAGTCCTCGCTGCTCGGCCACCTCGATGAGCCGGGGAAGCTTGAATGGCTCCTGCATGTGAGTAGTGAGCAACCGCAGAGCTTCTTCTATGTCATCGAGTTCCCCAGGCTCATGGCCTTCCCTAGTATCTGCTCTTATAGTTGCCTTTCTGTTGCGCTGGCTGAAAAGACTCCTCAGCAGTTGAACGGTATATATGGGACTTTTAGCATGGTCATTCCACCAGCGGATTGCACGAGGGAAATAGGTAATGATAAACGCGAGGGATGCCAGCCCGAAAAAAACCACAGAGATTCCCAGGGCAGCGATCAGCCAGCCATTGCCAGCGCTGATTGCAGAAAATCCACCCATGGGTTTACCTCTCCTTTCTCAGTCTTTGCCTGTCTTCTTCCTGCAAAAAAGGAAGCCGTCTGCTGAGCACCTTGGAAATATTGCGCATGATCTTGGTCCCCATCGCCACGTTTCTTTGGACCAGACGTAATAGCTCGCTGCCGGAAAAGGTAATGAACGTACAGTCCGTCAGGCAGGTAACCGATGCCGTGTAGCCTGCTGGACTGACCAGTGCCGACCAACCCACCACTCTACCCGGTTTGTGTAAGGTAATGGCGCGACCATCAGGAAAGGCCACCATGAGATCTCCTTCTTGAAGGATATAAAGCGTGCGAGCCGGAAGTCCTGCCTGTATCAGCACCTCACCCTCCCGTGCCTGGGTGGCCCCGGCCATCGCCGACAGGAATTTCAATTCAGTCGGATCCAGTTCAGCCAAGATTTCGTACTTCTTGAGTTCGTCAATCGGGATCACAACTTCTCCTCATTCATTCCTTGGTGCCTTGGAAAATGGTGGCCGCAGCCGTAGTCTCCGCATTTGAGAACGGGTGAATCTAACACAACACAATCATATTTCCAAGTTTCGAGCAGATCTGCGGAGTACAATCACTTTACTCAAGGTATCATAAAATAAATTTAAGTCTCTCACAGAGCTCGCAGAGTGAAGGTGAACAGGTTTTCTCCCGAGTCCGATGAAGCTCAATTTTCCAACCGCACACACTGGCTGTAGTATGCTGCACAATTGCCCATGTCAGTGAGACTCGCAGCAACGAGTTGATTGGCTCCACCGCCAAACTGCATCCAGTCTCCCCTCCGGTAGATGACCGCCTCGGGGTGCAATCCTTGGGAATGCTCAACCCTCACTTTGAGCCTGCCAAGTGGGGAAACCACATATATATCTTGGCCCAGATCCAGCCCTTCTAGCGCCGGACTTTCCGGTGAGATCCAGACAATAGGAATCGGCTCGTGCTCTTCGGGCAGGATCTGTGAGTGCACGAAGTTTCTTCGCACCAGCGTGAGCAATCTCAATGGATACTGATCTGGTGGCGGAATCTCTTCATGAAGTTCGGTGGGCAGATGATACTTACCGTCAGGGTGGTCGAAGTGAAGATTCGCATAAGCGATCTCTGGACGATTTGCCCGGATAAAACCCAGCTGGCGCAGATCTTCGAGCGACGTTTCCAGGTGCGGCGACTCCAGACTGGCCCTCAAACAATCCTCGGCTTTCGGTAGCAGTATAGGTGGATCCAGCCTCTTGCCCAGTTCTGAAAGGATCCAGAAATCGCTGCGAACCCCTTTTGGCGGTGGAAGCACGGGTCTGACATAGTTCACATAATTATGCAGAAAAGAACCCACTATATCTTCTTTTTCCAGCATCAGCTCGCAGGGCAGAACCAGGTCAGCCCGCAGGGCAGTGTCGGTCATGAAAGCATCTATCACCACCTTGAACTCGGTACCCTCAAAGGCACGGGCAATTGCCCCGCTGTCAGGGGCTTGGTTAACGACATTGAAGCCGTTCACCCAGATCATTTTAATTGGCGGCTTTTCTGTTTCAAGGATGTCTTTGCCTACTCTAGGTAGGAGCAGGGTTCTCCGTTTCCTTTCGGTCGAACCCTTTGCCCAACTCAGATTAAAGTTCCGGGTGGAAGATATATTGAAATAGCTACCGCCGCCGCACCGACCTATATTTCCCGCAAGCAGGGCAAGTGCATTGATGAAGCGAACATTTTCTCCGCCGTGTTTGTACCTCTGCAGGCCCCAACCCAATAGGCTGGCAACCGGTCCCTTCAGAGAATAATATTCGAACAGCTCCTCCACCTCATTTTTGGAAACATCACTTGCTCCAGCAAGCTCTGAGACGGATCTTCTGGTGATCAGTTCTCGAAATTGGGGCCAGTCTTGAGTACGTTCCAGAACATCATCGTCGATTTTGCCTCGCTGGATGAGAAGATGGACAACCGCAGCCGCCAGGAAACGATCCGTCCCCGGGCGGATACGAATCATTTTGTCTGAAAACATCCTGGTGCCGTCTCCGCCAGGAGAGACAGTCAGAACCTTTCCTCCAGACTTGCTCACCTTGTGAACTATGGCAGCCACATGGTTTGAGCTGCGTCCCAGGTCCTTGCCCCAGTTCACCACTGCAGATGCATTGGCAAGATCCAAAAGGTCGTTGGTGTCCAGGGAGCCGAAATCGGCGATACAGGCGGCGATCCCGGCCATATCACACAAGGAGCCCTCCACTTGGCTGGCCCCGAGACTGGCAAAAAAAAGTTTGCTTGCCTGACTCAATACCCCCTTGTCCCCGTCCCCCCGAATGTGCAAAATAGTCTCGGGTTCGCTTCTATACTCTTGTATTTTCTGCGCACAGAGCTGAAGGGCCTCTTGCCACCCAATGGATTGCCAATCCTGCCCTTTTCGCAAGAGCGGGGTTGTGATCCGATGCGCGCTTTCTAATCGGTAGGGGAGTCGGCGGATTTTTCCACAAGTAAAACCAGCAGTAAACGGATGATGAGGATTTCCTTTGATGAGAATGCTACCGTCACCTCTAAGCGTGATGAGCAGTGAACATGTATCAGAACAATCGAGGGTACACGCAGTGACTATTTCCATTGAGTGGCCTTATGTCAGCAGAGCGTATTGTAAAAGTGGCTTTTGAAGACCCAATGAGCAGACACTTACTACCTGGATGAACGAAAAAGAGAGTTCGATCTTACCAGGGTATATTTTAATGATCAAATTAATTGCAGTTGCAGAGATTCGATCTGACAGTGGAAGGGAAAAAGGTTCGACTTTCTCAGATAGTTATCAGGTGGTGGCCAGTTACCACCCTACCCTTGGGAAATTGACAGCTATGACGGTTAAGCTTGATTCCGTGTCAAGTTGCCGAGTGCAGATATGTAAAGGAGATCAAAACATTTTGGCGGGGTCCCAGATTTAACATAAATAGCAGGTATCTTCATCCAAGGCTTGCGCTCTGAAAATACAATATAATGTGTTC
>CBFDBW010000104.1:0-8229 GCA_965603145.1 uncultured Syntrophobacterales bacterium | reverse complement strand
GCTCCCCTATAAAAACTTAACCACAACCAGGGTAATGTCATCTTCCTGGGGGGCCTTTCCCTGGAAGATCTTGAGATCCTCGATAATTCCGTTCTGAATGGTCTCGGCCGACTCGGCGGCACGCTTGCGAATGGACTCACGGAGGCGATCTGAGCCGAACATTCCACCTTTGGTATTTTGAGCCTCACGGATGCCGTCAGTACCCACCACAATAACGCTGCCCGGAGTCCAGCCCTGATGGGTGTATTTTTGATATTTCTCGTCTCCAACCACCCCAAGGGCCATACCCTCCCCGGTAAGCTCAAGGAAACTATCCTCTCGAGCATTATAGAGGATTGCTGGTTCGTGACCAGCGCGAACCCAATGGAGAATCTTGTTTTCAGGTTCAATTTCCAGGAAAAACATGGTCATGAACCGACCGCTCTCCTGCACGTCTCTTACAAGCTCAAGGTTGACGTCAGAAACAATGCGGGCAATATCGCCCTCCATAGCCACCCGTTGTCTTAGTAGGGCCCGGACCGTGGTCATGAGCAGGGCTGCGCTCACCCCGTGCTCGGAAGCGTCGGCCACCACCACCCCCAGGTTGCCGTTTGATAGCCTGAAGTAATCGTAGTAGTCTCCGCCGGTTTCGTCGCAGTAGTTACTTATACCGGCGATATCGAGTCCAGGGAATGAGGGGGGCTCACGAGGCAAGAGGTTCTGTTGGACCTCTTCCGCTAACTTTAAGGCTGTTATGAGTTGAAGGCGATGTCTGAGTCCATCAATCATGGTATTGGTGTGTCCGGCGATAACCCCGAACTCATCATTGGTGGCTACCGGGACCTGTCTGGAAAGGTCGCCCTGGGTGACCCTCTCCAGGACATTGGTTTCATTCTCGAACAAAAGCTTCAGGTTTTTGGAATATGAAATTATCAAGTTTGCAACCTCAGCCAGAAGCACAACCACAACGAAGAAAACTTCACCCATCACCGACATTTGGGCTTCCATAACAGACATACCGCTTTGTTCAATCTTGGCGAGCCAGGCCACATCTCTGGCAATCACCAAGCCAAGGACGAGAGCAAGGAATATGGTGGCAGTGAAGGCAACAAGGGAGAATTTTCGAGTCATGGAGTACAGCCGCTTTGGGGGTGGCAGCACGCTATCTTCGGCAAGGGTTGCGTGTATCACTTCTCGCTCTCGGGCCAGGGCCATATCTAGACCGAGGAAGAAGCCGACAACGGTGCAACCCAACAGTAGGCTGATGCCGCTAGGAGCCGGGAAGCCATAAGCTAGGGTGTTGTAAACTACCACCACAGAGCCAGCTGCCAGACTCATTGCAATGTCAAAGTAAAACTGCCTTTTCGGCTGAACAACCCGGGGCTGGGAGACTACAAAGCGGTTCTCGAGGGGCCGGCGCACTGCCAGAGCTGCGACGAAGGGAATGAGAAGGCTTGCCCCCAAGTGCACGGGGGGCAGTGTTTCCATGAAAGGTCAGACCTGCCCACCGTAAAAGGTCAAGGCGAGGACAGCAAAAAGGTAGTGAATAACTATTCTTGACATAATCAGGTTCCTTTTTATTATAAGATCATAAACTAAGAACTCAAAGAGGAGCTTGCAACGAACTTGTTGATTTTTTGAGAAACTGCCTGAGCAAATCGTCTAACCCGGATATTTCACGAATTGCCTGCTGCGACCGCGGATATGGACGTCCTTCCGGGCGTCCTCGGGTGTCGGACCTTGCGACGTACTGTTCAAGTACGCCTCAGATCCAACCCCCTGCGGTTGCCCGGTGGCACATCCTTCTCCACGGTCTCGTGACGACAATTCGTGAGATATCCGGGTTAAGCTATTCTGCCAGCTTCGCTTGCGAAAAGAAAATAAAAATTCGCTGAGCTGATGGGTTGTGTTGACAGCAGAGATCGCGTGACTTAGCTTAAAACTAAGCTAATTAAAAAATTTTTCGATTCAAAGTTAAGGATTGAGTTCGCTTGCTATCTTAGATACTTTTAACCAAGATATCTGGGAAAGCGTATAGGATTTTCTTAGACACTATTTGATCTCTAGCGGTTTAGAGAAAGGAGAGAAAAATGTCAGATGAATCAGTTCGGGGAAAACCTTTCGTAAAGGTGAAGGATGCGGCTGGAAATGATTGGCTATGTCCTTTAGATTCCTTGCTGGACCCGAAAGATGCCAGCGAAGAAGAGCTGAACAGTTGTGTCGATGATGCCACGGTGGGAAGATACGCCGGGGATATCAAAGTTGTTGACTAGGAGATCACAGGAAGGAGTGATTGTATGAGTCCCGATCTAGACCGCAGGGTGTTTGGCGACTTGAGTTATGGCTTGTATATAGTGACTTCCCGCGATGGAGACCAAATGAATGGGCAGATTGTAAACACCGTAATCCAGGTTACTTCTGATCCACCCCGAGTGGCGGTGATAATCAACAAGAAAAATTTGACCCATGACTTCATCTCCAGGAGCAGGGTGTTTGGAGTTACTGTTTTGGATGAGGCCACTCCGATGAAGTTCTTGGGACCCTTTGGTTTCAGGTCAGGAAGGGATATAGATAAATTTTCAGAAGTGCAATTTACAGAGGGTGTTACTGGCTGCCCTCTTGTGACCGAGCACGCCGTCTCTTTACTGGAGGCAGAGGTTTTTGATCAAATCGATCTCGGGACCCATACCATTTTCGTTGGCAATGCCGTCAACTCAGAGGTACTTAGAGAAAGCCGCCCATTAACATATCAGTATTATCGGGAGTCCCTTAAAGGCAAATCGCCTCCCAATGCTCCCACCTACACGCCGAGCAAACAAGCCGACAAGAGCAAGGACGAGTTAAAATAATCCGGCTCCGGTGGCTTTGACACCGAGAAATCTTGGTCAGGATACCTTTTGGGCTTGGTAACGAGCTTCAGCCTCTTGCTTGACGGAGGCAAGGAGCTTTCTGGTAAGACTGTGAAGACGTCGGGGAACCAGGATCAGTCTCGCCAGCCAGAGTAGGGGACCATCAAACTCTTCGTGGCTGATAAGAGTCACCCTGTCATTTATCTCTCGAAACGTCCAGGTGTGAACCGCGTGGATGCCGAGACGTTCTCCCTCCCAGACGACCTTCTGTCCCGGTTCGCACTCGGTGATGCGCGGCTTTACTTTGATCGGTAGAGTAAATGGCCTAACCACGAAGGCGAAACAGGCGCCAGCCGCCATTTCCTCGCCTTCGACTAGGTGACAGCTCTGGCAAGCGGTATTCCAATCGTCCCATTCTTCCAGGGCGGAAAAGACAGCCCAGACAAAGGGCATAGGGGCTGCGATCTCAATCTCTTCTCTTATTAGCATAACTTTAGCTCCGGCCTTGCACACCGGGGTCACCGGCACTATATGTAAGCATAAGCTAAGTGTTTGGTATGAATTTGTGCAAGCGAAAACAATATAGGTACGATGCTTCAATCTGGCAAGACAGTGATGAGGCTATTGCCTGGGCAAACTTACTGTAAAGAGGGCTAAAGAGTGCCGAAGAAAAAGCCAAAAATTCTCGTCACGGGTGCCTCCGGTTTCATTGGAGAAGAGGTTTCTCGCCATCTTTCAGGGTCCGGTTACCATCCCAGGCTGATGATACGAAGGCCTTTGCAGGATCTTAGAATTCGTCATCTGGATGCCGAGTTTGTCCAGGCGGATCTAACAGACCCCAAAAGCCTGGACCAGGCAGTCAAAGGAGTAGACTGCGTGCTTCACCTGGGCGCACGAGCCACCTTTGAATCCTATGACACCCTCAGGCCAGTCATATTGAATGGCTCTCTTGCGCTTATGGAAGCCGCTGCGAAGGCGGGCGTGAAAACCTTCGTCTACAGTTCAAGCCTCCTGGTTTACGGTGACCTTCCGGGTGAGGTTGACTCCGACACTCCAGCTCAACCTGTTTTGGACTACGGTCGGATTAAACTAGAGACTGAGAAAAGACTGGTTCGAGCAGCGTCCTCGGCCGGCATCACCTTTGGCGCCCTTCGGTTGCCCCATGTCTATGGTGCCATGGATCTCTATTTCCAGCAGCTCAGGAACGGACTACTTATGCTTCCTGGCCTGGGCAGAAACACATTTACCCATCTGCACATAGCTGATACGGCCAGGATTCTCATCGCCTGCACAGAGCAGGGATACGAGGGGATATCACCTGTTGGCGATGATTTGCCTGCAACCTGGGCCGAGTTTCTTCGTGTGGTCAAACTTCACCACCCCCGCGCCCGTGTCCTTGCTTTACCTCAATGGCTGGCCCTGACCACTACTGCCGCGATCACGCCCTTTCGCCGCTACCGTCCCCACCCAGGGCTGGAAACCCCCGGAGCAGTGCGCAGTTATAACTGCAACATTGCAGTAAAGCCCGGCCTGGTCTGGAAGGATTTAGGATTGAATCTTTTGTTCCCAACCATCCACGAAGGTGTGCCTGCTGTTCTGCAGGATTTGGCAGCCTAAATCCAACTTTGACAAATAATATTGGTGAGACTGGCACCGTTGATAGTACAACGGTCCTGACCTTTATATTGGTCATTATGGACCATTAATGCTTATCCACCAGTGAGTGGCGCCAATAGAAGGAAATGAAATCGTCAAGGGCGGCGGGTATTCCCTCTTCTATGGTCGGATACATCAGCTCTAAATCAAGAACATACTTCAACTAGGAAGCATAAATAGAACATTTCCTTACCGCCATGGCCGCCTCCTGCAGCGCCTCGGCAAAGGTAGGATGACCGTGGACAGTCCGGGCAATGTCTTCTGAGCTGGCGCTGAACTCCACCGCCAAGACACATTCTGCGATCATGTCCGCAGCACGTGGACCCAGGATATGTACACCCAAAATTCGGTCGGTCTTAGCGTGAGCGAGTATCTTGACAAATCCGTCTTTTTCACCCCTGCATCGCGCCCGGCCGGCGCCGGCAAAGGGATACGTACCAACACAGTAGGGAATATCGCGCTCCTTTACCTGTTCTTCAGTAAGCCCAACGCTTGCCACCTCTGGCCAGGTGTAGATTATCGACGGAATAGCATCATAGTTGACCTCACCAGGCAAACCGGCAATGTTTTCAACCGCAGCAATGCCCTCAGCAGAGGCGATGTGAGCTAGTGCCGGACCAGGGATCACGTCGCCAATTGCATAAATAGATTTGACATTGGTTTGAAACTGCTCGTTCACCAAAACGTGGCCGGTTCTGGGATCCAATTCCACCCCTATCTCTTCCAGGCCGAGGCCGCGAGTAAGAGGACGGCGACCCACTGCAACCAATAAACGGTCGCAGTTCATGGTCTGTTTCTTGCCGTTACTTTCCAGCTTCACCTGGACCTTGTTGCCAGCCACTTTTGCCCCTGAAACCTTTGTCTGTAGACGAAAGGTGAGACCTTGTTTGGCGAGGATGCGCTCCAGACCGCGTGCAACCTGGCCATCCAAGGTGGTGGCTATTTGAGGTAGCATCTCGATTACCGTCACCTTGGAGCCCAAACGCAGCCACACGGACCCTAACTCCAGCCCGATGTAACCGCCTCCCACAATACCAAGGTGTTTGGGGACAGAGTCGAGGGTAAGGGCTTCGGTGGAACTGACAATGCGATCGCCGTCAAATTCCAGCTCGGGCACTGAGATGGGATCGCTACCAGTGGCCAGCAGGATGGACTTTGCCTGGATGGTTTGGCGATCACTTTTGCGGCGGGAGCCGGATTTTTTCAACACCTCCACCTGATCCTCACTGGCCACGCGAGCGGTACCGTGGATAATGTCAACCTTGTTGCCCTCCAAAAGTTTGCGCACATTATCGGTCAGTTCCTCAACTACCTGCTCTTTTCTCGCCATCATGGCGGCCAAATCAAGGCTCACCCTGCCGGTCTTGATCCCATGGGTTGCAAAGTGATCTTTAGCAAGGTGGTAATACTCACTAGAGTCAAGGAGCGCTTTGCTTGGAATGCAGCCCACATTCAGACACACCCCACCCAGCCGGGGCTCCTTCTCGATGCAGGCCACCTTCATGTCGAGCTGGGCGGCGCGCACTGCCGCCACATATCCACCAGGCCCCGAGCCAATGATAACCAAGTCGTAATTCTTTTTCTTTGCCATTTTCAAATCCTGTGTTAGAGATTAAATAACCCCCTAGACTTCCATCATGATCCGTTCTGGGTCTTCGATGAATTCTTTGATGCGCACCAAAAAAGTCACTGCCTGGCGCCCGTCCACCATACGGTGGTCGTACGTTAAGGCCACGTACATCATGGGCCGAACTACCACTTTTCCATCCAACACCATGTGGCGATCTTCTATCTTATGCATGCCCAAGATGCCACTTTGGGGCATATTCAGAATAGGAGTGCTCAGAAGAGAACCGAAAACACCGCCATTGGTGATGGTAAAGGTACCGCCCTCGAGATCGGCAAGTTCGAGTTTGTTTTCCTGGATCTTGTTGACGTAATCGATAATGTCCTGTTCTAGTTGGGCGAAGCTGAGTTTGTCTGCATGGCGGATCACCGGTACCACCAGACCACGCTCACCACCAATGGCCACACCTATGTGATAGTAGTTGTGGTAGACGATATCTTTCCCTTCTATGGAACCGTTTAATTCTGGAAATTCCATCAAGGCTTCCACACAGGCTTTAATGAAGAAGGACATGAAGCCCAGTCTGACCCCGTATTTCTTCTGGAAGGCATCCTGGTAATGAGCGCGAATTTCTTTGACCCTGGCCATGTCAATTTCGTTGAAGGTTGTGAGCATGGCCGTGTTCTGCTTAGCCTCCAAAAGACGGGTGGCGATCCGCTGCCTGATCCGGCTCATGGGCTTCCGGGTTATTTGCTCATCTGGGAGGGGAGTAACCTCATGGGGCTGAGCCGGCTGCGTGACCGCAACTGCAGGGGGTGCTGCGGGCACGGCATGCTCCAGATAAAGAATCACGTCACCTTTGGTTATTCTGCCTCCTGGTCCGGTGCCGGCGATTTTGGAAACATCAAGGTTCTTTTCAGCCACAAGTCTCCGGACTGATGGGGCCAAGACTGGCTTGGCTGCCAGCGGAATCTCTACAACTGGCTCAACAGGTGGTGGTTCAGGAGGTGGAGCGGCTGGGGTAATTTCCGTCACTTCCTCAGGAACGGGTTTTTCGACCACTTCAGGAGCTGCCGCCGTGTCTATAGTGCCGACAACCGTTCCGATCGCCACCGTTTTACCCTCAGATACACGAATACGTAAGACGCCAGCAGCTTCTGCCTCGATCTCGAGGGTGACCTTGTCGGTTTCCAGGACGAAAAGCGGTTCACTTTTGCCCACCAGATCGCCGTCCTTTTTGTACCATTGAGCCAGGGTCGCTTCCGTCACCGATTCTCCCACGCTAGGGACCTTGATGTCTAACAACATGGTTGCTCCTGGGTGTGTTTGTGTTTAATGATGGCTTTTTGGGGGGTGCGGTGACCCGCCCTACAAATAACCTGTTTAGTTGGATTTCGTAGGGCCGGTCACTGTACCGGCCTTACAGTCTAAAATGAACTAAAGTGTCTAAAATTTGAGATGTGAGATGTGGGATGTGAGATGTGCGATCATAAATCCACAATCCCAAATCCTTCAATCTGCAATCTGCAATCTCAAATCTAAAATCATCAATCCCAAATCCGCAATCCGAAATTACTTCCCTACTGCCTCCTCAAGAATGGCCGCTTGCTGGCTTTTGTAAATGTTGTGAAAGCCGGTAGCCGGGCTCGCTGCCGCTTCTCTGCCTATATACTTTATGTGCTTTTGGACCAGAGAGGCAATACGTGAGCGGACAAAATTCCAACCGCCCATGTTTTCCGGTTCCT
Organism: uncultured Syntrophobacterales bacterium; assembly: GCA_965603145.1. Taxonomy (GTDB): domain Bacteria; phylum Desulfobacterota; class Syntrophobacteria; order BM002; family BM002; genus BM002. Next base: position 433 of record CBFDBW010000104.1, on the reverse strand, counting down.
CTTGCACCCAACACCACTCATTGGCCCGATTGTACTGAGCGATAACTTTTTCAAGTTGCTGTTCCGGGAAGGGGTAAAACTGCTCCAGTCGTATGATACCAATATCGGTTGCTTTTAGATCCTGACGTCTCTGAAAGAGTTCGTAGTAGATCTTGCCACTGCAAAAGAGGATGCGGCGGGATGTTTTCTTGTTGCCTTCATCGTCAAGGACTTCCTGAAAGGAACCTGAGGTCATATCCGAGAGGCGAGAGACTGCAAGGGGATGGCGCAGCAGGCTCTTGGGCGTCATAACCACAAGGGGCTTGCGAAAATCACGCTTTACCTGACGTCGCAGCAGGTGGAAATACTGGGCTGGAGTGGTGGGATTACAAACCTGGATGTTTTCCTCGGCACAGAGCTGAAGAAAACGCTCCAATTTGGCGCTTGAGTGCTC
>CBFDBW010000103.1:0-8229 GCA_965603145.1 uncultured Syntrophobacterales bacterium | reverse complement strand
TTCTGAATGAGCTGGTGGCAAGCTTCCCCGGCGGAGGAATGGATGCATCGCCCTCTATAGTTACGGCAGGTCAGAAGGTCTGGCAGGAGCTGAACGCCAAAGTTGATATAGACAAGATGCTCGAGGACGAAGTAGCCGAGGAATACCTGATTTCTGAGGGACTAATCGGGCAATAAAATTAAAACCTGTAAAACACCGAAAAATCCCTCTAATAAAAACTTATGCTGCGATTACCCAGATGGCACCCCCCTTCCATCTGGGTAATCATTTTAAGTGACCCCTGATACTGAACACATAAAGTGTGGAAATTAGCATTTGTTACACAATTTGAATTCTTGTGTAACTGGAAACTGACGATTAACCAGCCACACAAAGAATTACTCAAGCCCGAAAGTCAATTTCGATTCGTAAGGGCTTCTCTCTAGCTGCGCTTTGAATCTGACCGAGAAGACTGAGGAAATCCGCTTCCAGGTCACCTTCATAAAGCCAATCTCGAGGTGCAAGTTTGTGCCCATCCAGAAACTTCTGGTAGTGGCCTACGAGGCACTGAGATGGCTTGACAGCCAAATGACATGGGCATATCATTGCCGCCAAGAGCGATGACGGATGAGAATGGCCTCACCGCAAATTGAAATGGGAAATCCCGCCCAAGGGGAATGATGATTATCGTAGGAGAGAAGATCAATACGAGCCGAAAGAGCATCGAAGATGCCGTCGAGAAACGAGACGCCGCGTTCATCTCCACGGTAGCGCGACAGCAAGCCGAAGCTGGAGCCAATTACATTGACGTAAATGCCGGAACCTTTCTGGACCACGAGATCGATTGCCTCTGCTGGTTGGTGGAGACGGTACAAAGCGAAGTGGACTTACCTCTGTCCTTGGACAGTCCCAATCCCAAGGCCCTTTCCGAAGCTATCAAACGCCACAAAGGCGAACCAATGATCAACTCTATTTCACTGGAGACAGAACGCTTCCAATCCCTTCTTCCTGTAATCACTTCCCGGCCCTGCAGCGTAGTAGCTCTGTGCATGGCCCAAACGTCGATGCCCACGACTGCGGAAGAAAGAGTCGAGGTGGGCTCCGAGCTCGTCGAGAAACTCACAGGTGCAGGGATTCCTCTTGAGAAGATTTACGTAGACCCGCTGGTTCAGCCTGTCTCTGTAGACACCGGCATGGGAATCGCTGCCCTCGAGGCCATTAATCGAATAATGAATGTATTCCCGGGCGTGAACACTATCTGTGGCCTTTCCAATGTCTCCTTCGGCCTGCCGGAACGCCGCCTCATCAACCGCAACTTCCTGGCCCTCGCTATGTCGTATGGTCTATCCGCAGCCATTTTAGACCCGAGTGACAAGCAAATCATGGCAACGCTCCTTTCGGTTGAGATGCTGCTTAGCAGGGATGAATATTGTGAGAAGTTCATTGACGCCTATCAAAACGGCCGCATTACCGGATGATGACTTTTCCTTACGCATTTGTGTAAAACAACTTCAAAGGGGGATGAAAATGAGCGAGTTCAAGACATTATCCAAAGCTGTGATTAAGGGGGACATTGATAAAGCTGTAGCTGAGACGCAAAAAGCTATAGACGCCGGCAGCGATGTCCAGGCCATCATTGATGATGGCCTTATCGCCGCCATGGACGAAGTGGGCGAGAGTTTCTCAAAAGGGCTAATATTCGTCCCCCAGATGTTGCGCTCCGCCAAGACCATGCAGGAGTGCATGAAAGTGCTGGAGCCGCTGATTCAAGAGGGTGACGTCGCCTCCAAAGGAAAGGTGCTGATAGGGACAGTCAAGGGCGACCTGCACGACATCGGCAAGAATTTGGTTTCTATGATGATGGAGGGCGCAGGCTTCATGGTGACTGATTTGGGAGTAGATGTCACTCCCGAGAAGTTTGTCCAAAAGGCGCAAGAGGTGGAACCTGACATCGTGGCCATGTCGGCACTGCTATCTACCACTATGCCAGCAATGCCCCAGACCATCGAAGCGCTACAGAAAGCCGGTATCAGGAATAAAGTCAAGGTTATGATCGGCGGAGCGCCAGTTACCAGTAAATATGCTCAGGAAATAAAGGCGGATTCTTATGCAGCCGACGCAGGTTCCGCTGTTGTCGAAGCTAAAAAGCTACTGGGAACTCCCTAGGGATTTTTTCTCTGTTAAGGAGCAAGTTATGAAACCGATGGCGATACCCACATTTCAACCCCGCTTGAAAGTCTTGAGCCGCGAACAGGGGCTGGCGATTCACACAGCCGCCCTGGAAATCCTCGAGAAAACGGGATTCAAAATGGAGCATCCTGGAGCTCTGGAACTGCTCGCGGACGCCGGGTGCGAGGTCTCAAACGGCGACTGGGTCAAGCTACCCTCTTATCTCGTTGAAGAGTCCTTAAGGTCAGCCCCCAGTCAAATTGCCCTATATGACCAGCAGGGTAATGAAACGATGCCCCTTGTCAATGGCAACCATTTCTATGGCACAGGCTCTGATGCCACATTCACTCTGGACTTGGAAACGGGACAACGCCGCCGAACCGTCTTAAACGACGCCGCCAATTTCGCCAAGCTGGTGGATGGGCTTGAGAACATATCCTTTGCCATGTCTATGGCCAACCCTGAGGACGCACCTATCGAAGATATCTATGTTTACGTTTTCGCCGAGATGGTCAAGAATACCAATAAACCTCTTGTATTCATAGCAGACAGCGGCAGGGACATTGCCAAGATTTATGAAATCGCTTGCCTGGTTGCAGGAGGTGAAGAAGAACTCCAGAAGAAGCCGTTTCTACTCAACTACTCGGAGGCCATCAGCCCTCTGCGCTTTCCCCAAAACGTCATGGAAAGGCTCATTTTCTGTGCGGAAAAGAGGATACCCGTCTGTTTCCCGTCGGGGTCCAATGCCGGAGGCGGAGCCCCGGTCACACTTGCCGGAGCCATGGCTTTGGGGATCGCTGAAAACCTGGGAGGACTAGTAGTCCATCAGTTAGTTGGCAAAGGTTCGCCCTTCCTATTCGGCCCCAACGTCAGCGTCCTGGATATGAAGTCCACTGTGGTTTCGTATGGCTGCCCCGAATGGAGTCTCACTCAGGCCGCACTCGCCGACATGCGAGATGAAATCTACGGCCTGCCCATCTGGGCTTATGCCGGAGCCTCAGATGCCAAAGTCATGGATGCCCAGGCAGGGGCCGAGGCTATGTTCTCCATCATCACAGCGATGCTTTCCCGTTCGAACTTGATCCACGATGTGGGTTTTCTGGAATACGGGAGCACCTCTTCGCTCGAAATGGTGACATTAGCCAACGAACTGGTAGCCATGAGCCGGTTTTTTATCGAGGGTATTCCTGTCAACGAAGAAACCCTGGCACTCGAAGCGATAGAAAGAGTAGCAAGCGGCGGCCCCGGTTCCATCTTCCTCATGGATGATCACACCTTCGAACACTTCATGCAAGCCCAGTTCTTACCGAAGCTTCTGGACCGCTCAAGGTACGACTCATGGGTAGAGGCCGGTGCTATGGACCTCTACAAGCGTTGCAATATCGAGGCCAAAAGGATCCTTTCAGAACATCAGGTGGAGCCCAAACCTGATGAAGTGCTCAAAGATATCGATCGAATCCTAGAGGGACGCTAACAGCGAGTACAACCATGGGAACGAGTTTGCCATTCTACAGACCACTCACGCCTGAAGATTTGAAGCAGATCGACCAGACGGGGCGACGGATACTGGAGCGAGTGGGGATCAGAATCTCCGACAGTACCTTTCTCAACATGCTAAAAGAGGCAGGAGCGCAGGTAGACCACGACGACCAGAGGGTACGCTTCGCGAGCGACTGGCTTGACGAGGTTTTAAATAAGGCCCCATCAAGCTTCGTCCTGCACTCAAGAGACGGTCGAAATGACCTGTATTTGGGGAAAGGCGAGGTGTATTTCGGAAACGGCGGACGGGTATTTCGCATCCTCGATCTGGCAACAGGTGGATACCGTCTCACCAAGCTTATGGATGTGGCCCGTACCGCTACACTGGTCAATCACCTGGACAACATTCGTTTCTACCTCATCTCCTGTCAAGCCCACGATATAAAACCCGTAAACTATCACTTGCTGGATTTCTATTATGCCCTCAACCACACCACGAAACATGTTATGGGGGGCTGTACCGATCTTCACGGTGCCGAACAAATGTGGAAACTGGCAAGCATTATCGCTGGAGGAGAAGACAGACTCCGAGAGAAACCATTCGTTTCCGTGATTACCAACCCCATAAGCCCTCTCACTACAGAGGCTAATACACTGAACATCCTCCGTTTCTGCGCCGAGCGAGGTATCCCGGTAACCTGCGCTCCAGCACCTATCGCCGGGGCTACCTCGCCAGCATCCCTGGCCGGGACGCTTTCCCAGATGCATGCCGAAGCCCTGGCAGGCGTGGCTATCGTTCAGGTATTCGTCCCAGGAGCCAAGGTGCTTTACGGCGCTGTGCCCACTATCATGGACTTACGTAAAATGGAATTCACCATGGGCTCTGTTGAAATGGCGATGATGAACGCTTCCGCAGTCCAGCTCGCCAAGCTGTATAACCTGCCCATTTACGCTTCGGCCGGAGTCACCGAGGCCAAGAGACCGGATATCCAGGCCGGATTCGAGAAGACAGTTTCCAGCTTGATGGTAGCCATGACAGGGGCGGACTACATCCATATGGCGGCGGGAATGCTTGATTCAGCCAATTCCATTTCCTATGAGCAATATGTTATAGACAATGAAATCATTGGAATGATTCAGAGAATACTTTCGGGGATCAAGGTGAACGAAGATACCACAGCCTTCGATGTGATCGAGCAAGTCGGGCCTGGAGGGAACTTCGTCACTGAAGAACATACCATTGATCATATGATGGATGAATTCTTCTACCCCAACCTGGGTGTAAGATGCAACTTCGATATCTGGGAGGAGAAGGGCAGGCCTGACATGCTAAGCCGTGCTAAAGCTTTAGTCAGAGAGATACTGGAGGCAGGCAAAGAGGGGCTTTTAGACCACGACGTGATCTCCGAGGTAAGAAAAGCCTTCCCGGGCAGCCGACTTATCAGACCTAGTTAAAAGGAAGATGTCGACCAAAACAGGAACTATCACGCGTATTATCGCCTGCGGGGTGTTCAAACCAGCAATTGACCACCTCCGAATTACCAAGAAATACCCAAATCTGCGTTTGACCTACCTGCCATCCGTTCTGCACACCAGGCCACAAATGCTGGAAAAATACTTACTGAGAAAGATCGCATCTGCTAAGAAGAGGAATGAGCGGATCGTGTGCCTTTACGGAGACTGTTTCCCAGGCATCGACGACTTTTGCCGACAGCACGGGGTAGTAAAAGTGCCCGGGCAATTCTGCTATGAAATGCTTCTCGGCACCGCACGGTTCAATCAACTTATGGACGAAACCACAGGCACCTACTTTCTTGAAAAAGACCTGCTGGTCAACTTCAGAGAATACTGCATGGAGCCACTAGAGCTACATGACGCGGAAATGCGAAGTTGTTACTTCGAACACTACCAGAAACTGCTATATATCAGGCAGCCTAACGATCCGGACCTTGTATCGCAGGCCAGGCAACTGGCCGAATTCCTGGATCTGTCCCTTGCCATTAGCGATGCGGATTACTCGCATCTAGAGAGTATGCTCGACGATTTGCTTTAACGCGCACCTCCCTGCAGTCGAAGTACCCAGAGGAATAAAAACAACACCCGGTGCTAATAGGAGCAGTTAAGATGGAAAATCACCAGATTGAAGAGCACCAAGATGAAAGACTCAGGAGAAGAAAACCCCCTATCGGGGCTCCTCCATTCAAAAAAGCCAAAACCAGATACGTCTGGCTGAATGTTCTGCCTGACGACCTATGGCTGAAGGTTCGTGAGGGCGAGACTATCTGGGAGGCGTTGCAAAAGGAGAATGTGGGGTTGGGGGGGGAGTGCGGTGGATTGGGGAAATGCGGCAAATGCAAGGTCAAGGTTCTCTCTTCGATAGGCCCTCCTACCGAAGCAGAAGAGGAGTTGCTCGATGATGAGGAGCTAAAGCAGGGAATCCGCCTTGCTTGTCGCACCAAAGTGGATAAGGATTTGGTAATCCATACGGATGAACCCGACTTCGAGGAGGATTACTTCCAGATTCTCAAAACTGGTCACCGGCCCCTTTTGCATCCCTGGCCACTCATAGCGAAGCGGCTGATTAGCCTGCCCACCGAGCTTCAGGACGAAGGGCTTTCCGACCTGGACAGGATTAAAATTGTGATGGTCCCCGAATATAAAGACTTGACAGCACCGCTCCACTGTCTTCGCGAGCTACCTCAAAGGTTGAAGGAAACCGAGTTCAGCGGGGCGGCAGTGCTCCATGAGAACGAATTGCTGGCCTGGCAGAACCAGGAAGAAATAGACTGCTACTACGGGTTGGTCTTCGACCTGGGCACGAGCACCCTGGTGGGCAAGCTCATCAATCTGCTAGACGGCAGTGAAGAAGCCGTTGTCTCCTGCCTCAACAGTCAGATGAAGTACGGCACAAACATAATCAGCCGTCTCCAGTACATCAAAAACCACGCGCACGGTCTGGAGACTTTCCGCAACCTGCTTGTCAGGGATTTGAACCTGATCACTACAAGGCTTCTGAAGAGTGCTGAACTCGAACCCGAGGACATCTTCATTGCTGTTGCGGCAGGCAACACCACCATGCAGCACATTCTGCTAAGGCTCAACCCCTTGGGAATCGCAGAAGCCCCCTTCTCGCCTGTTCTGACAGACGGGCTGATTGTTGGAGCTGCAGAAGTTGGTCTCGAATTGCATCCAGAAGCCCTGTTATATGTTATGCCCACGAGGTCAGGTTACATAGGTGGAGACCTGATTAGTGTCATCCTGGCATCTGGCGCTTCAGAACAGGAAGACGAGATCATATTGGGGATGGACCTCGGCACCAACGGGGAGATATTTCTCGGCAATCGCAAGAGATTGATGACCTGCTCTGCAGCTGCTGGGCCTGCTCTAGAGGGCGCAACAATCTCCAACGGCATGATCGCGAAGGCTGGAGCGATCGAAGGCGTCTATCTCGAAGAGGACGACCTGCGTTATCAGATCATCGGGAATATCAAGCCTAAAGGGCTTTGCGGAAGCGGGTTAGTAGATCTGGTCGCTATGCTTTTACATTCGGGCAACATCAACCACGAGGGCCTTATACGCCGCCCTCGTAAAAATGCACAAGAGTGTTTGAATTCAAGGATAGTCAAGCGGGCAGGGGTCTACGATTTCCTCGTCGCTTCCGCTGAGGAAAGCTACAGCGAGAGGCCGATCTATTTCACTCAAAAGGACGTCCGAGAACTTCAACTTGCGAAGGGGGCTATCGCGGCCGGCATAAGGACCCTAATAGACGAAATGGGCATAGCGACTGAGGATATCAGTCACGTGTATCTAGCAGGAGCGCTCGGTAACTACGTTGACCCTTTGAGTGCCATGCGAATTGGCATGATTCCCAGGTTAGACCTGGAGATTGTAACATCCCTGGGCAACGCTGCCAGTACCGGAGCCTCCATGGTCCTCCTGTCCAAAGAATATTGGCAGAAGGCTAACGAGCTTTCCGATTTCATCGAGCACATCGAGCTATCTTCCCGCCTCGATTTCGATCAATACTTTGTCGAGTACATGGATTTTCCCAAGGATAATCTATGGTAAAGGAGAACAGGAGAAGCAACATAACGATTGGAATCGCCGGTGCCGGCGGCGATGGAGTGGTGGTACTGGGCAGCTTTCTGCAAAGGCTCGCCGCCTCCCAAGGATATTATAGCCAGATGCCCAGGTACTACGGGGCCCAGATCAGGGGCGGGGGTTCAGCTGTAAAGCTATGCCTTGATGCTGAATCTCTCTCCATGCCGAAAGACAGTGTGGATGTTCTGGCATGTTTCTCCTGGGAAAAGTATCTGGAACTCGAGCGAGAACTGGCGCTAAGAGCAGACACACTCGTCATTTACGAAAATGAACCCCAGGGAGGTATCCATCTACCGGAGAAATCCTTCCGGCTTGATTTCTCCAGAAGAAGTCGGGAGGTAACCGGAGCGACTTTAAACAAGAATATCGTAGCATTAGGAGTACTGGAGAAAATACTGGCTCTATCTGGAGACAGGATAAAGGGAGCGATAGAGACGGATGATGAACTGAAACTGTTGAGAAAGAAACTACCGGCTCTCGAAGCGGGAGAGCACTTGTTTT
>CBFDBW010000102.1:0-8237 GCA_965603145.1 uncultured Syntrophobacterales bacterium | reverse complement strand
ATCGCCTTGGCAAAAGGCAAAGTGCATAGCGCATAGCGCAAAGAGCAAAGCGCATAGCGTGACTGGTAATAGGTTGACCATAGCAGATGTAACGCTTTGCGCCATGCGCTAGGCGTTACTCTCACTTTTACGTTGACAATTTCTGAAGAAAAGCTAAAATAATAAGTTTAAGTGCTTAGTTTCACAGCCATAGATGGCTAGACTTTTTGAAGGGGGGGGATGGCTTGATACCATTTTGGTCCGTCTACAGAAGGGTTCCAGCCGACAGTACGCCCACTCATACCCAGGTGAAGGGAGGGTGGGGGAATGCCAAATGTGGTGGTCAAATCGAGAGAATCGTTTGAAGCTGCTCTCAGACGTTTTAAAAAAGAATGTCAAAAGGAGGGCATCCTTTCCGAGGTCCGCAAGAGAAAACATTACGAGAAACCCAGTGTTAGGAAGAAAAGGAAAGCACTGGATGCTAAGAGGCGGGCGCTGAAGCGGATGCGCAAGTTGGGACAAAGACGATGAGTCTCCAGGAGCAAATTAGAGCAGCTTTAAAGGATGCCATGCGGGCGAGGGATGAGACCAAGATGACCACCCTGCGCCTTGTGCTTACTGCCATCAAGGAACGCGAAAAAGAGGCTCGCAGCCTTCTTGAGGATCAAGAGGTGATCTCGGTTATCACCTCCCAGATCAAACAGAGGCGAGAATCCATAGAGCAGTATCGTAAGGCCGGCAGGGAGGATTTAGCCCAAACGGAAGAGAACGAACTTCAGATATTGCAAGGTTATATGCCGGAGCAGATCTCCGAAGAAGAAATATCAAACACACTTGACGAGATTATCGCCGAGGTAGGTGCTGTCAGCATGAAGGACATGGGTAAAGTAATGAAGGCAACCATGGCCAAGCTGGCGGGCAAGGCAGACGGCCGGGCGATAAATGCAATGGTCAAGGCAAAACTTTCGGGCTGACTCCGGTTTTTTGGGCTAAAATTGGAGAGCGGCGGCTTACTGGGGCATACTTTCACACCTTGCCAGTGGGGTGAGAGTAGAAGTCGTTGCAGGGCCAGCAGCGGTGGTGAATAGCACCTTCGAGCGCCAAAGTCCTCATAGCCAACTGCACCTCCTTCTCATCCAGCCCGGATATATTATGAATTGCTGTCGCGAGACCACGAAGATGGGTGTACCACCTGGCAACCGCAGGGTGATGGTTCCCAGGCGTACCTAAACGGTACGTCGCAGGAGCCGACACCCGAGGACGCCAGGAAGGACGGCCATCTTCGTGGTCGCAGCAAGTGATTCATGATATATCCGGGCTAGTGGCACGACCTGTCCAGGAGGCAGGCTTGCGAGTATTCTTCGATTTCTCAGCAAGAACCGTTTCTCACTTTACTTTTCCTTCAAAGGTGAGAGAACCCGGCCTTCGGTCTCTCCCCGGCATGGAGTGATATGGATCACCAGTCTCTTCGTGTCCTTGAATTTCCGCATGTTCAGAGTTTTCTGTACTCACTCGCCTTCACTGACCCGGGACGGCAAGCAACAACACAGGTCCGTCCGAGCGCGGACCGAGAGCAGATCCAAGTATGGCTTGATCAGGTAACCGAACTCAAGGCATACCTGCAAATAGGCAATCCACTCCCTCTTGGTGGTATCCATGAGCTGGAGCCGATTATCGATAGACTCAGGAGCACCGGGGAAGTTTTGTCGCCGGCCGAGCTTCTTGAGGTAGCAGAGACCGCAAAGGCGGCTCGCACCCTCCAGCAGTTGGCGAGCAGTTGCGAACCACGGTACAGGAGGCTGGCCGAATTGTTGGACAATCTCCAGCCAATTCCGGAGGTTGAAAAGAAGATCGGCCGCGCCATTGACCAGCGGGGTCATATAAAAGATGGAGCAAGTCCGGAGCTTTCGCGAGTTAGAAAAGAAATTGGTGAGCTGCGCAAAAGGCTCCATGCGGAACTCACGGAAGTTCTTGAAAGGCAGGCTTCCCAGAAAACGCTTCGGGAGAAGCTCATCACCATCCGTAATGACAGGTTGGTAATCCCTTTTCGGAGCGACGCTAAAGGGGCGTTGGAAGGCATAGTTCACGATACTTCCCAAAGTGGTGCCACCTGTTTTGTGGAACCACTGTCTGCTGTTCCTCTCAACAACCGGCTGAGACAGGGCCGTAGTCGAGAAAGAGAAGAAGAGGCCCGCATTCTCCGGGAGTTAACCGATACGGTGATAACTGCAGCGGAGGTGTTCCTTCACAACGAGCGTTGGCTGGGGATTATTGACTGCGTGCACGCCAAGGTTCGCTTAAGTTCTCTCCTCCTTGCCCGTGCACCCAAGTTGAATGACGGCAAAAGGATGCGACTGCAGCAGGCTTCCCATCCTATTCTAGCATTACAGGAACGGGCGCAGAAAACTTCTGCTCTGCCGGCCGCACTGGCTGAGATGGTGTTGGGAGCTGAACCCACAGAAACTCGAAAATCTGTCCACATTGATGTTGTGCCCATTGACCTGCATCTCGATGAAAAGCAGAAGAGCTTGATCATCAGCGGTGCCAACACCGGTGGTAAGACGGTATCTCTCAAGACTTTGGGACTTCTTGGAGCCATGGTCCAGGCCGGATTACACGTCCCGGTTGCTGATGGCAGCGAATGGCCGGTGCTCACGGGCATATTTGCCGAGATAGGTGACGAACAGGACGTGAGGGCCCACCTGAGCACATTCTCGGCTAGGGTCCAGAGATTGGTGCACATGTTGAAGCAGGTGGACAATCGATCTCTTGTCCTGCTGGACGAAATCGGCACAGGCACCGATCCAGCAGAGGGAGCTGCCCTGGCCCTGGCTGTATTGGACCAATTCCGTGGCCGCGGCGCTTTTATGGCTGTTACCACGCACTACCACCTGATTAAGGCTTACGGCATGCTCCATCAGGGGGTAGAGAATGTGTCGGTGGCTTTTGATGAAGAGAACAGCCGACCTACCTATCAGTTGCGTTATGGTCGTCCCGGCACCAGCAACGCCTTTGAAATCGCTGCCGACCTTGGCATGCCACCGGAGATTATCGAAAAGGCAAGAGAGCATCTGGATCCTGGCGAAGGTCAGACCATTGACCTGATCAAGCAACTGACTGAAGCCTGGGACAGAGCCAGGAATGAAGAAGAAAAACTTATACTCCAGCAACAGCAGTTGGAATTGGCCGAGGCGAGTTTGGCCCGGGAACGTGAAGGCTTTGCTCAATCTCGAGAAGGGATTCTCAGTGAACTGAGACAGCAGAGCGAGGACATGCTCACTGAGGCTGAAAAAGAGCTGAAATCGGGAATAGCCAGCTTGCAACAGGGCGGAATGCGTAAGGCGATGGCAGTCCGAAAGAAGGTCAGGGAGATCAGGCAAGAGCTTAGCTCTGCACTGGAGTCGCAAAGCGAGCGAGAGGACAAAGGAGTGATGCCCTCTGAGGCAGGGCAGCTGGTGCGTTTGTGAACCGTGGGTGGCAGGGGTACCTTGCTCAAGATTAAGGACCAGGGGCGCCGTGCAGAGGTGCAAATGGGTCCAAAGCGCGTGGAAGTGGACATGGAATCCCTGGAACTCCTTCCAGACGAAAAGAGTGCGAGCGCTAGAGCGCATCGATCCAACGGCATCAGGGTTTTTCGCGAGGAGCTTGAAACCTGCCAGCAACGGCTGCATCTGGTCGGTCTTAGGGTTGAGGAGGCAATCCCGTTACTGGACAAAACAATTGATCGGGCGATTCTTGATGGTTACAACCAGATCCATGTTGTTCATGGACACGGCACCGGGAGACTTCGTCAGGCGGTGCAGGAATTCCTCACTGAGCATGCTATAGTCAAGGGATTTCACGCCGAGAAACAGGGTGCTGGAGGCACCGGGGTTACGGTTGTAGAACTAAAAGACTAAGCGCAGTCCGCACTGCGCAGCTGGCAGCCGACAGCTAACCCACTGGGCACAAAGATTTGAATGACAAACTTTAAATCTTTGAGATTAAATACATAAATACTAATTAGTTTCCATCCGGAAACTCGCGACCGGGTTGTCATTCTGAGGAGAAAGACGACGAAGAATCTCATGGTTAAAGGGGTCAGCAGAGATTCTTCGCTTCGCTCAGAATGACACTGGGTAGTTTCCGGATGGGCACTAGCTAAGAAATAACTTTAAATATATTACTGTCGATACGAGACTTGGAACTTTGAAGTTGCAATAAGTGTCTTGTTTATTACCATGGCACTTATCACCTAGTACCTAGTGTTTAGTGCTAAATTTAATCGCCATGGAGGGCGATTAATGGGCCGGATCAACCGCGAGATAATTGAAGAAGTTCGAGCCGCAGCCAATATAGTGGATGTCGTAGGCTCCTATGTCTCCCTCCGTAAGCGGGGGAAGAATTATTTGGGACTCTGTCCCTTTCATGGCGAAAAGGAGCCCTCATTTACGGTGAGTGATGAGAAACAGATTTTTCACTGCTTTGGCTGTGGGGCCAGTGGTAGTGTTTTCGATTTCCTCATGCGCTCGCGCAACCTCTCTTTTGCCGAAGCGGTGAAAGAACTGGCCAATCGCTTCTCCAGTCCTCTACCGCAGGGGCAGGAGACAGGGCGGGCAAAAAGGATGCGTGAACTGGCCGAGCGCTTACGTCATGTTAATGAACTCGCTGCTGCTTATTTCAACCAGGTGTTGCTTGACAAGGGTACCGGGGAAATGGCGTTGGCATATCTCCAGGGTCGGGGCATGGGGCCGGAGGTTATCCAGGATTTCCAGCTAGGCTATGCGCCACAGAGTTGGGATGGGTTGAAACGTTATCTCCTCAGCAGGAAAGTGGACCTGAAAACAGCGGTTCAGGCCGGGTTACTGGTGAAGAAGTCCGAGAGGGACTGTTACGACCGATTTCGACATCGACTGATGTTTCCCATCAAGGACATGCGTGGGCGTACCGTTGGTTTTGGCGGTCGAGCTTTGGATGAAGGAAACCCACCCAAGTATCTCAACAGCCCTGAAACGCCCATATTTCACAAAGGACGAACCCTCTATGGTCTGGCAACGGCCAGGGAGGCGTGCCGGCGACATAAAGAGGCTCTGGTGGTGGAGGGCTACTTTGATCTTCTGGCACTCTACAACCAGGGAATCCAGCAGGTGGTCGCGCCTTTGGGCACCGCACTTACTCTCCACCATGTCCGGCTGTTGAGCCGGCTGGCACCTCAGGCGGTGTTGGTTTTTGACGGAGATCAACCTGGTATGAGTGCGGCCATGCGCAGTCTGGAGTTGTTTCTGAGAGAAAAATTGCCTGCTCGCCTTCTGGCCTTGCCTGAGGGGATGGATCCTGACGACTTTTTGGCCAGGGAGGGTAGGGAGCCCTTTGCTTTGCTGCTGGAAAAGGCTCGGCCTCTTATGGAGATTTTTCTGGAGCAGTCCCTTGCCGACTATGACGGCTCGGTGGAGGGCAGGCTCAAAGTTGTCCGCCAAATAACTCCCATGCTGAAGTTGCTGGACTCGCGCGTAACCCAGGAGGGCTACTTGCGAATGCTGGACCAAAGGCTAGGGGTGAGTGAAGAAGTACTGCGGGCGGAATTGGGCTTGGACGGTACATCCAGGGTGGTGACCACAAGAGGACCGAAGCCGGACCGGGCCACACGGATTCCCACCTGGGAGGAAGAGATCGTCCGTATTTTGGTTCATTATCCCAACTGGATCCCGCTGCTTGAAAAAAGCTCGGCTTTGGATGATTTTCAAATAAATCCCTGGGTGGAGGTTGCAAAACTTCTGACTAAACACTATCAGGAAAGTGGAAACCTGGCCCTAAGTGGGTTATTAATGGACTTAGCAGACGAGGATCTCAAAAATTTGATAAGCGGCTGGTCACTGGAGTCGAGCCCATGGCGAGAGGAGGAGGCCCACGCTCGTCTGCGGGAATATCTTGAGGGAATCGGTTCTAGAAGACGGCAATTGCAGGATGAGCTGAAACGGCTGAGGGAGGAAATCCGAGCTGCCGAGCGCAGCCAGAATCAGACTCGCATTGCAGAGCTTCTGGCGGAGTTGCAGGCTAAGAAGGCAGCCTTGTTGGCTAAAGAGGCCAATGATAAAGCGAACCTTTCCAAGGGGGAGATGGCTTGATGGCTAAGAAAAGCAATATGGAAGATCTTAGGCGGCTTATCTCGGTGGGCAAAGAAAAAGGATACCTTACCTATGATGAGGTAAATAGTGTCCTGCCTGACGAGCTCGTATCCTCGGAGAAGATCGACGACATGATGATGATCTTCGATGAGATGGACATTGAGATCGTTGATTCATCTCAACAGGCAAAGATGCTCAAGGAAAAAATCGAGAAAGATGGCGAGGCCATCGACGAGGCGAAACAATCCCTGCCATTGGAGGAGGATAGCGGAGGCAGGGTGACTGACCCGGTCAAAATGTATCTTCGGGAGATGGGTATGGTTTGTCTTTTGACCAGGGAGGGAGAGGTAGAGATAGCCAAGCGGATCGAACGGGGCGAGGATGAAGTGATTGACGCCATTATTGCCACCCCGATTGGTGTTCGCGAGATTCTTAACTTGCGTGAGAAGATCGCTCTAGAGAAGCTGAGGGTCCGTGATGTCCTAAAAAATCTGGACGAGGATTTTGAAGAATATACCAGTGCGGAGGAAGACAAGGAGAAGGAAAGGTTACTTGAGTTACTTGAGGAAATTCAGCAGCTGTATGAAGAAAACCTCAAGATGGAGGAGTCCATCCTGACAAGCAGTCCTGAAGGTAAGTCACGGGAAGCAGATGAGGAAGCCCTTCTGGTCAGCAAGGAACGCATTGCCGAGTTGCTCAAAAACCTGCGTTTGGAGGAGCGGCAGGTGGACCGTATTGTGAGCAGACTGCGGAGTTGTGTGGAGAGAATAGAGAAAGGCGAGCGGGAGATCGAGCAGTGCATGATCCGCACCGGCAAGCCAGTTCAAGAACTTCGTCGCCTTTTCCGACATTTAAAGAGCAATCCTGATTCATTGGACCAAATCGCGAAAGATCTTGGCCTCGAGCCAGATGAATTCTTGGAGATGGAAAAAACCATTAAGAACGGCCAGCGCCGCATCCGGCGGATTGTTCAGGAAACCAAAATGGATGTCCGCAGCTTGAAGCAGATTATGCGGCAAGTTGATGCGGGTGAGTTGAAAGCCAAAGAGGCAAAGAGGGAGTTGGTGGAGGCCAACCTGCGGTTGGTGGTAAGCATAGCCAAGAAATATACCAACAGAGGGCTACAGTTCCTTGACCTGATTCAGGAGGGGAACATCGGCCTGATGAAGGCAGTGGACAAGTTTGAGTATCAGCGGGGCTACAAGTTCAGTACCTACGCCACCTGGTGGATCCGCCAGGCGATTACCAGGGCCATAGCTGACCAGGCCAGAACCATTCGCATTCCTGTGCATATGATCGAGACCATTAATAAGCTCATCCGGACATCACGATACCTTGTTCAGGAATTTGGGAGGGAGCCAACACCTGAAGAGATAGCTGAGAAGATGGAATTTGCTTTGGAGAAGGTGAGGAAGGTTCTGAAGATTGCCAAAGAGCCCATCTCACTGGAAACTCCCATCGGAGAGGAGGAAGACAGCCATCTAGGTGACTTCATTGAAGATAAAAAGGTAACTTCTCCAGTGGATGCGGTCATCAATCTGAACCTCTCTGAGCAAACGCGCAAAGTGCTTTCCACCCTGACCCCCCGAGAGGAAAAGGTGCTGCGCATGAGATTCGGCATAGGTGAGAAGGCGGATCACACTCTAGAGGAAGTGGGCCAAGATTTTCTGGTAACCAGGGAGCGCATCCGTCAGATCGAAGCCAAGGCACTGAGAAAGCTTCGACACCCCAGCCGGCGCAAGAAACTCAAGAGTTTTATTGATAGCTGATGGCAGCGTTGGAGCTGGGAGAAAGGAATCGAAGTCGGGCGGCGGGGAGGCAACAACCGCGGGGATATTTCCCTTGACAAAGAAGATTGCGGCCCATATATAAACAAAATTCCCGGCGATAAATACCGTTGAATGGTATTGAAAATGCTCCAGCGAGCGCATTCCCCGTAGCTTTTTGGAGCGGAGCGGAAATCCCGTCGCCGGGGCTGCGGGGTTAGCGAGCGAACTACAATAAAATGGTATAAATACCTTACATTTCGAATCCCGCTTCAGCGGGACTGCAGCTTGCTGCAGGGAGCTTCAAATCATTATCCTGGAGGTAGAGGCAAAGGGCCCATAGCTCAGCTGGCAGAGCCACCGGCTCATAACCGGTCGGTCCCTGGTT
>CBFDBW010000101.1:0-8239 GCA_965603145.1 uncultured Syntrophobacterales bacterium | reverse complement strand
CTTTACAAAAGGGGGAAGATTTTTAAGTGATTTCATTAAGTTCACCCCTTTAATAAAGGGGGGATAGGGCCCGCCCGCCATGCGAGCAAGGCGAGGCAGGCGGGGGGATTTGAAAGACGTCAGTGTTCTCCTTCACTAGATACAGGAGACATTAGTGGTTATGAAAAACCCCATGGATGATTTTGTTGACAAGTTACAGGAGCAGATTTTTGAAGAGTCGAGAGAGACCTATGGGGAGGAGGTCTTTTCAAGGTGGCAAAACCCGAGGTTCATGGGGAAAATGACCGATGCCTCGAGTGTCGGTCGAATTACCGGCACCTGTGGGGATACAATGGAGATCTATCTCCACATAAGAGATGAGGAGATACAAGAGACAAGCTTCTACACAGACGGGTGCGGTTCCAGTGTTGCCTGTGGTTCAGTGGCCGCCGAGTTGGCCACTGGCAAGGATTTTGATGAAGCCGGCCTCATTGGCGGCGACACCATCCTCGAGGTACTGAAGGGTTTGCCAGAAGAGGAACACCACTGCGCCTACCTTGCCGCAGAAGCTCTCCAGGTTGCCATTCATGAGTGGATGTTGAAAAAGTTAAAGCTTGAAAACACTGAAAAGTAGAATTGTAGAGGAGGGACAAGTTATGAAAAAGGGAGAACGGTTTGTAATTATAGGAATGGGAGGAGTAGGAGGTCCCGCGGCAATGCTGGCAAAGAGATTGATGCCGGAAGTGGACGTCACCGTTATTCGGGAGGAAGAACGTTTTATTGTGCGGTGAGCTCTACCTCATGTGGTGGCCGGTGTGGCCACCGTGGACTCGATTACAAATCCCGACCAGATGTTTGCGGATGCCGGTATTAATCTCATCATAGCAAGGGCGACCCATGCTGATGGTGAGAAGAAAAAAGTAACCTTGTCTGATGGAAGAGAGATCCCCTATGACAAACTGCTGTTGGGGACAGGGGCAAGCCCGGTGGTCCCTCCCATTGAAGGCTGTGATCTCAGGGGGGTATTTTCGCTGAGAAGCGCACCTGATGCGGTCGAGATCAAGAATTTTCTAGAAAAGGATAACCGCCGGAAACTGGTCTTAATAGGGGCCGGTTTCATTAATCTCGAGGTCGCTACTCTTCTCGCCACCACCAGGCCGGATTATTATGATGTAACGGTGATTGAGCTTTTGGCTCACCCGTTGCCGCTGATGCTGGATGCCGAAATGGCTGTGCAGATCCAGGAATATCTCACTGAAAAAGGCTTCAAGATGAAGATGGCTCAGAAGGTGGAGAGAATTCTTGGGGAGAACGGAAAAGTGGTCGGTGTAGAGCTGGCAACGGGAGAAAAGATAGAGGCGGAAATGGTTCTGCTATCCGTAGGTGTTAAGCAAAATCTGGAACTCGCAAAGGACCTTGGATTAGAGATTGGCAAGTTTGGGGTAAAGGTGAACAAATTTCTGGAAACCTCGGTTCCGGATGTCATGGCAGCGGGGGATTGTGTGGAGAAGCAACATTTTGTTACCAAGAGACCGGTTACCGGGCAACTACGTGGTCCTGCGGTGATTCAAGGTCGGTTAGCGGCAAAGCGGTTGGCCGGATATGATATCGAGTTTCCTGGCGTGACGAATAACTCGGCCGTAAAGCTGCTTGATAAGTCCATTGCTTCAGTGGGTTTGACTGAAGAGGGGGCCCAGCAGGAAGGCTTTGAGACCATTAGCACCACGGTGAATTCCAGGAGTAAGCACGGCATGATATCAGGGGTTAAGCCCTGGACCCTGAAACTGATTTTTGACAAAGAGAGCCACAAGGTGATCGGGGGTCAAATCATCAGCGACAGTGAAGCCCCTGTAAAGGAGATCGATACCGTAAATGCCCTGATCCTGGGGGAAAAGACAATTGCAGAGCTTACCACCCTGATGTGTGCAGGTAATCCGGATTGTTCTTCTGAGCCGAGCCTTGAACCCATCACCATCTGCGCCGAGCAGGCACTGCAAAAATTGAGAGCCTAAAGGAGCAAGAACAACGGGAAAGGTGGTTTATACGGATTCGGCGGTGGGGATGGAGGATATCCAATGAGTTGAGCACGGAAGGGGACAAGGGTTTTTGCTACTCAATGAGTTCTTTCATAAGTGAGCGAGATTTAGGGAGGAAAAATTGGCTACATTTGTCTTTGAAAATGGTGCTGTTCCGGCAGAAGAATTGGCTCAAGCCCTAAATAGTTCGATGAAAAGGCGGAATGATAACCTGCGAGGTGCTGGTGATTGTTTGAGGGTCAAGGCAAGAGTCGTAGCGGTGATTCATGAAAAAACAGTGCCACCGTCAGTCATCTTTGTTGATAAAGATGAGAATCTCCCTTTTATAGAAGCTGCCAGTGAAGTGATGTTTCTTAGGGAGTTTAAGGGAATTGACTAATGAACGAGATTTCGGCGTAGCTTCAATCCTGTTTTTGAGGTTTTCTTGAGAACGAGGAGGCTCATTATTGTTGGAGGGTGGTGATTTTCGTGTACATGATAGCTCCTGAATTGGATGGTGAAGAAAGAGCAATGGTCGAAGAGATAACGGCCATGCTGCCTCATTTCGAAAAGTCTAGAGGAAACCTCATTCCCATTCTCCAGTCTATCCAAGAGAAGCATGCCTACCTGGCCGGGGCTGCCATGGAGATGGTGGCAGAGCATCTGTGCATCTCACCCAGCGAGGTTTATGGGGTTGCCACCTTTTACAACCAGTTTCGCCTTCACCCGCCCGGCAAGCACCAGTTCAAGGTTTGCCTGGGTACCGCTTGCCACGTGGCCGGCGGGGACATCATTTTGGAGAATTTTGAACGTAAGTTGGGGATAAAGGACGGGGAAACCACCCCTGACCGTGAGTACAGCATCGAAAGGGTAGCTTGCGTGGGCTGCTGTGCCCTGGCCCCCGTTGCTGTAGTTGACGATACCGTGGAAGGCCACATCCAGCCAAGTAGAGTCGAGGGCATCTTCGTGCAATTTCAGGTCGAGCGTGAGCGTGAAGAAAGGGAGAGAGCGGAAAGGGAATTTGGTGAATAAGGAGGCTGTTAGAGACAGTTTTGCCCCCATTCTGCAGGAGGCTGAACACCGCTCCAAAGCGAAAAAAAGCAAGTCCATTCCCACCATCTATATTGTCATGTCCACCTGCGGCTTGGCCTCTGGAGCGGCCGAGACCAAGCAGGCCTTCGAAGAAGAGCTTGCCCTCAAGTCCATTGAAGCCCGGATCGTTCCGGTTGGCTGTCTCGGCCACTGCTATGCGGAGCCTCTGGTGGTAATCGATCATCCCACCTCGGGGTTTCCCCCCATCTGTTATTACCAAATCAACGAAAGCAGGGTGCGAACGCTGGTGAAAAGTTACCTGGAGCAGGGAGATCCCGTCCTGAAATACGTGCTAGGCGCCATGGAGGCAAACGACTTGATCCCTGCGGTGATGGACTTTCCGCGCTTCAACCTGGAACAAAGACTGGTAATGGAGCAGTGCGGTCTCATCGATCCTGATGACATTTATCAATACATCGCCGAGGGGGGCTATTCCGGGTTGGTTAGGGCTGTATCATCTCAGCCCGAAGAGGTGGTAGATATAATTGAGACCTCAGGGCTGCGCGGCAGGGGTGGTGCTGGCTTTCCCACCGGGCGCAAGTGGAGAATCGCAAGAGCCATGGAGACGGACGGGAGAATTGTGATTTGCAACGCTGATGAAGGGGACCCTGGCGCTTACATGGATCGTACCATTCTTGAGAGTAACCCCCACCAGTTGCTGGAAGGGCTCGCAATCTGTGCTTATGGAGTTGGGGCGGATAAGGCCATTATTTATGTCAGGGCGGAATACCCCCTTGCGGTCAAAACCATGAAACAAGCGATAAATAGCGCCGAAGAGCTTTCTCTCCTTGGACCGTCCATTCTGGGCACATCGTTCAATCTAGATGTTTCTGTATTTCAGGGCTCTGGGGCCTTTGTCTGCGGTGAGGAGACTGCTCTTATTCAGTCTATTGAAGGAAAGCGTGGGATGCCACAGCACCGCCCGCCATATCCGGTAGAAAAGGGCCTTTGGGGGCGATCGACAATAGTAAATAATGTTAAGACTCTCTCCTCCGTGCCCTCTGTCATAGAAAAAGGCGCAGAGTGGTTTAAAGCCATTGGAACTGAGAGCAGCCCTGGCACTGCCATTTTCTCTGTGGTCGGCAACGTCAAACACCCTGGACTGGTGGAAATTGCCATGGGAACAAGCCTCAGGACACTCATCTTCGATGTCTGCGGCGGAATTCCGAAAAAGAAGGGTTTCAAGGCAGTACAGATCGGCGGACCCTCAGGGGGCTGTTTGCCAGAAAGCTTTCTTGATACCCCCATCGATTTCGACTCCCTCACCGAGGCAGGAGCAATGATGGGCTCCGGTGGCATGGTAGTGATGGACGAGGACAGCTGCATGGTGGACGTGGCCCGGTATTTCCTGGACTTTACCCAAAGGGAATCCTGCGGCAAATGCACCTTTTGCCGAATCGGCACCCGCCATCTTCTCAATATTCTGGACCGCATCACCAAGGGCGAGGGGACGGAGAAAGACCTGGAGCTTCTTGAAACGCTAAGCGAGGACATCAAGAATGGTTCCCTTTGTGGCCTGGGGAAAACCGCTCCCAATCCGGTACTCACTTCACTCAATTATTTTCGAGAGGAATACGAGGCTCACGTCAAGGAAAAGAGGTGTCCGGCGCTCAAGTGTAGGGTTCTCACCGCCTACTATATCGACCTTGAAAAGTGCGCTCGGGGATGTGATGTCTGTGTTGGCTGCTGTCCGGTGGAAGCCATTTTCACTACCAAAGGGAGAAAAAAGGCGGTTGATCAGGAACTCTGTGTTAAATGCGGGGAATGCATGGTGGTCTGTCCTCCGGAATACGGCGCGGTGGTAAAGGTCTCACCGCCGGAACTGGCACCCATTATCGAGCGAGTTCCTGAAGAAGATTCGGCCAGCAAGTAGTCCGCCGTTTAGAGGTTCTTACAAACAATATGAGGTCAGAAGTTCTTTGAGGTTCTTGCTCATGCGGTGCTTTTGGAATGTTGGAATGTTGGAAAAGTGGAAACTGGGAACCCGCTTGTCGCAGATGCCGCTTGCGGTGCGGAACTGACCTGAGTTTGCTCCCATCACCCTGGATCTCTGAAGCAAGTCAGGCGTGAGGCAGAATGATCAATCTGATAGTCGACGACATAGAGATAAAGGTGGAAGAGGGAAAATCCGTTCTCCAGGCGTGTCTTGAGAATGGGATTTTCATCCCGAATATGTGCTTCATGAAGACGAGGGAGCATCCCCACGCCTCGTGCAGGTTGTGCTTTGTGGAGATCGACTCCAATGGCCGCCCGGTGACCTCATGCACCGAGCAAGTCCGCGAAGGTTTGGTGGTGAGGACTGACACTCCTCAGGTGAGACGCCTTCAGCGTATGGGTTTCAAATTGCTTATGTCCGCACACCACCGTGACCCAAAGGAGTGCCCGGTCAAGGGTAGCTGTCAGCTAATCCGCATCGCCAAACATCTCAAGGTCGGTTTGAAATCGAGGCCGTTGGAACTCCTTGAGCGGGACATTGACGAGGAAGTCGACCTCACTTTCTTCACCTACTACCCGTTCCGCTGCGTGCTTTGCGGCAAGTGCGTTTACGTTTGCCGGCAAAAAAATGACCACAACCTTTTGACCTTTGCCAACCGAGGCTTTGACACCATGATCGCATTTTTCGGTAGCGGAGACCCGGCCGATTTCCCCTGCCGCCACTGCGGTGCCTGTGCTGCCATTTGCCCCACTGGCGCCCTTGTGCCAAAACCAACTTATACCAAAGCGGCTGCGGCAGAGAATTCCTCAAACTTGCCAGAAAAAGGGTGAGCTTTTCTTGTTTGTCTAGACAGTGATTTTGGTGTGATCGACAGAGCGACGTAGGCAAGAATTTTAGAAGGAGGATGAAGTATGCCTTGGGTAAAGTCAGAGATGTGCACAGGTTGTGGTGACTGTGTTGAGGAATGTCCTTCGGGAGCAATAGTACTAGAGAATGACACTCCATTCATCAATATGGAAGATTGCATTCGCTGTGGAAGTTGTCATGACTTGTGTCCAGAAGAGGCAATAAGGCATGACGGTGAAAGAGTGGTGGCAGATATAAAAGCGAACATAGAAAAAACCAAGGAATGCATGGAGGCCTGTGAAAGACACTTGGGAGACACAGAGGAGGCTGAGAAGTGTCTTACAAGATGGATCAAGCATTATAACAGGATAAAAACTATCGCAGAAAAAACAATTGAAGGGCTTGAGTCACTGCAATAAACCCTGATGTTGCCTACCAATGTCGAGGAAAAACGCGCTAGCAAAGAGAATCCCAATGTTACGGAAAGGGGCATACACTTTTGCTCTGGATGGGAGTGGCCTTGAGCTTCTCCCATGGCGAGGTCTCCTCGATGCCGGCTAAGATAAACTGCCTGTATTGCTTCCGAGCTTCCATCCGCTCATCAGCAAATTGCCCCAAAACCCAATCCACTGTCAAAAGAGGGGGCATTTTGCCCAATCCAGCCGTGGCCCGGTAGCTGCTCCAAGGGTAACTCTCAGCTTGCCTCACCACCCCCGCCCTTACCGGGTTGAGTACCCCGTAGCGGCAAAGTTCCAAAAGATAGTTCTCCCGCTCAACAAGAACTGACTTGTATCTGCCTTGAAATATATGACCAACTCGGTTGTGTCGACGGTTATAACTCTGGGTGTACACCCCGTTTAGATGGCGCATTCCATGAGAAAGATTTCCCTCAACTGTCTCCACTAGAAGATGATAGTGGTTGAGCATCAGACAATAGGCGTGACATGGCCAATTGAAACGGGTGACAATCTCCTGGAGGGTTGACAACAGTCGGTGTCTGTCTTCATCGTCTTCAAAAATAGGTAACCGGGCATTTCCTCTGGAGGTGATATGGTAGATTGCACCTGGAAATTCGACTCGTAATGGTCTGGCCATGTTGGAAAGCATACTGCAGTAAAACATATAATTCAAGACCTGACCCCACTTGCGCATGCCAGATGCCAAATGAGAAATGACAACTGGCCTAATGATTGCAGAGAATGTAAGATTAAGGGTTCATGGATCTTGTAGTCATCTGAATGATCCCTTTTTTAAACACGCTGTGAACTCAAAGTTGAAGTCCAATATTGAAGCTCTTTGCGCCGCCACAGCGGCACGGGGAATGCGATCGACCGGTTTAATTTCTGGGAGCGAACCCTATGCAACCGGGCGAGCTATAGCATTTTCAGTGGAGTGTAGCACTAGACAGTTGCGGAGAAAGTTGCTATAGGTTCCCGGTTAAAGAACTCAAGTTTCTGCTGCAATGTTCCTCGCCCATTTTTTGGGCCAAGAGGATGGTTTTCGAGGGGGATTTAAAAGGCCAGTGAAGAGCAGGCCAACTCTCAATTGGTGAGTGCTAAGTTTCTGTATAAGTTGACTTTCTAAAACCCTGGAGAAGCAGTGGAAAGTAGCGCAACAACCCCTTCCGTTCCGACCCCAACGCCCAAAGAACTTTTCCTTGGAACTGAGCCCAAGAAACGATTGGGCCAGTGGCTGGCAACTGGAATTTGCGGCAACGACATCACCTCCTCCTGCCTCTACGTCTCTGCCATCGCAGCTGTATACGCCGGCGTCCTTGCTCCTGTGGTCCTCCTCATGGTCGTCTGCGTCCTTTACCTCTATAAAAAGGTCTATACTGAGGTAGTGGAAGCACTCCCTTTGAATGGGGGCACCTATAATGCCCTGCTCAACAGTACCTCGAAATTCGCCGCCGCCCTGGCAGCCTGCATGACCATCCTTTCTTACATAGCCACTGCAGTGATCTCTTCCAAAACAGCCGCCGAATATCTTCACACCATCTTCCCGTCTTTTGGTGCCATGGAAGGTACCATTCTCATACTTGGCATCTTCGCCACCCTGGCCATTATCGGTATTACCGAATCCGCCGTGGTTGCTCTGACCATCTTTATCATTCATATGTCAACACTCGCTGTCTTTTGCGTACTGGGCTTCATCAAGCTACCCTCTGACTTTCACATCCTCAAGGCTAACCTTAGTACCCTGCCTGTGGGCAAAGATCTGCTCATTGCCATCTCTTTAGGATTTTCAGCAGCTCTGTTGGGCATAAGCGGTTTCGAGAGCTCGGCCAACTTTGTTGAGGAGCAAGATGTAGGCGTCTTTCGCAAGACCCTGCGTAACATGCTTATAGCCGTGGCCATATTTAACCCACTTG
>CBFDBW010000100.1:0-8244 GCA_965603145.1 uncultured Syntrophobacterales bacterium | reverse complement strand
ATTCCCAATAACGGCGCATTGTCCCCACTTAATAATTGAGTCTGCAGAGTCTATCCGTCAGGGATCCGTAGACCTTTGTCCGTGGCCATTGGTGGAAAAGGCATAGGGCATAGGGCATGGAGCATAGGGTGGAATTTCAACTCGCAGATTTCGGCATTCAATATTATCTGGGTTGTGGCATGATTAATGGCTGCTGATTATTGACTTCACACGCTCTGCGCTTGGCGCTTCGCTCTCCACGCAACGGACCACGGACCACAGACAACGGACAGATAGATGCTTGCAAAAGTCCTTTCCAGTTCAGTGTTGGGTATTGATGCCTATGTGGTGGAGGTGGAGGTAGATATCACCATGGGGCTACCCGCCTTTGCCACTGTGGGTCTTCCTGACGGTGCAGTGCGTGAAAGCAAGGATCGAGTGAAATCTGCAATCAAAAACTCAGGATACCGTTTTCCGCCTCATCGCATTACCGTAAACCTAGCTCCGGCAGACAGAAAAAAGGAGGGGGCGGGATTTGACCTGCCAATGGCCGTGGGTATCCTGTCTGCCACAGGTTTGGTAAATCGGGACAAGCTGGAGCAGTATCTGATAATTGGCGAACTCTCCCTTGATGGTAAAGTCAAGAAGACCAAGGGGGCGTTGCCCATGGCCCTCGCAGCAAGGAATAATGGTTTTGCCGGAATTATCGTACCCAAAGGTAACAGCAGGGAATCTGCGGTTGTGCAGGGAGTGAATGTCTTTGCGGCGAGTCACCTTTATCAGGTAGTAGAGTTTTTAAACGGCGTCGAGGAATTACCCCATACAACCGTTGATGTCCAAGAGCTATTTTCCAAAGATGCACTCTATGATGTGGATTTCAACGAGGTGAAGGGGCAAGAACACGTAAAGCGAGCTTTAGAAATCGCGGCTGCCGGGGGGCACAATGTGCTGATGGTGGGGCCACCGGGCTCCGGTAAGACCATGTTGGCCCAAAGACTGGCGACCATTCTGCCTGACCTGACCTTTGAGGAAGCTCTGGAAACAACGAAGGTTTACAGTATCATGGGATTAATGGGTGAGCGTGCCGTCATTTCAACTCGGCCTTTCCGATCACCCCACCACACTATCTCCGATGCTGGCTTAATCGGTGGCGGCCAGATTCCTAAACCCGGTGAAGTGAGCCTAGCCCACAATGGCGTATTGTTCCTGGATGAAATGCCGGAGTTTCGCAAGAATGTTCTGGAGGTCTTGAGGCAACCCATGGAAGACGGCAAGGTGACCATTGCCCGAGCCGCCACATCCATTACCTATCCAGCATCTTTCATGGCCGTTGCTGCTATGAATCCCTGTCCGTGCGGCTTCTACGGCGATTACAAGCGGCAGTGCCAGTGCACTCACTTGCAGATCCAGCGGTATCGGACCAAGATTTCAGGACCGCTACTGGATCGGTTGGACATTCATGTGGAAGTGCCGGCCGTGCAGTACCAGGATCTGGCTCAGGAAAGCAGCGGGGAATCCTCCCAAACTATAAGGCAGAGGATAAATGCAGCCAGAATGGTGCAGCAGGAGCGGTTCACGCACCACAAGATCTATTGCAATGCCCAGATGCCGCCCCGGCTGCTCAAGCGGTTCTGTATGTTGGATGAGGATTCCCACGGTCTATTGGAGACTGCTATCGATCGGCTGGGGTTGAGCGCCAGGGCTCACAACCGCATTCTCAAAATAGCCCGCACCATAGCAGATATTGAGGGACTGGAGCAGATCAGTTCAGCGCACATAGCCGAGGCCATCCAATACCGTAGCCTGGACCGTAGTCTTGCCTAACCCGGATATTTCATGAATCACCTGCTGCGACCGCGGATCTGGCCGTCCTCCCGGGCGTCCTCGGGTGTTGAACCCT
Source organism: uncultured Syntrophobacterales bacterium (assembly GCA_965603145.1). Lineage (GTDB taxonomy): Bacteria > Desulfobacterota > Syntrophobacteria > BM002 > BM002 > BM002. The sequence goes on along the minus strand of CBFDBW010000100.1, from coordinate 6,365 downwards.
GCGACGTACCGTTTTGGTACGCCTCGGGTCCAACACACTGTGGTTTCCCGGTGGCACACCCAGCTTCACGGTCTCGCGACTGCAATTCATAAAACATCCGGGCTAATCCACCCCTTCGCCGAATAATATGTTGATGAAAGCACTTTTGTACGAGGTAAGAACCTTGTCCCTCCTCATGACCACAGCGATAAAGTCGGGTTTGAGCAGTGTATTCATTGGAATGAAAGCCAGATTTCTTTTTTCCAGTGCTGGTAGATCCCTCACCACGGTGGCGAAAGAAATGCCGAGTCCCATCTCAACATAGAGAGAGGTCAACTCAACATTTGAAGATTCCATAACGATCTGGTAGTCAAGTCCGAGTTTCTGAAACCGCTCTTCCAGTATCCTGCGACAGGTGAATCTGAGGTCCTTCGGGGGCAATATAAGTGAATATTTGGCTATCTGCCTCAAGGTAACACGCTCTGCCTCGGCCAAAGGGTGGCCGACTGGTACCATCAATACAGTTTCCACCTTTTTCCAGCGAAGCAAAGAGAGATCTTTGGGGACCTCTGATTCCAGCGTAAAACCAAGATCAATATCCCCATTTCTTACCAGTTCGATAATGACCTGCTGTGAGCGGTCAAGAATCGTCAGCTCAACGTATGGGAATTGAATAACATATTCTTTGAGTGTTTCTGGAACCAGATGATAGAGGGTTGTAAAAGGGGCGGCTATTCGCAACCGCCCTTTTTGCAGGCCTTGGAGCTCGCTTAAATCCTCTTTGAGACAGTCATAGTTTTCCAAAATTGCCTCTGCGAATTCGAAGAATCTCTCTCCAGCGGAGGTCAGCCTCAACTTACGCTTGCCGATCCTCTCAAACAGGTGGCAATCGAGTTCTCGCTCGAGAGCTTTAATTTGCTGGCTAAGTGCCGACTGGGTGCGGAATGTGGCATCACCAGCCTTGGTAAAGCTCCCGAGCTTGGCTACCTGATAGAAACCTATGATCTGTTGCCACTCCATTATAAATAAGTACCGCTAATGAATTTCATTAGAAGAATTAATTTGAATTATATTAAATTATCAGAGATGGTGAGGATAGGCAATAAGAAGAATGCAAACTAACAGGGAGGTTTGTCATGAAAGATTCGCTAAAACCAGGTCTGACATTTGAGTTCAAATTCAAGGTTCCTGAGAACAAAACAGTCCCTCACCTTTATCCAGAATCTCCCGAATTTCAGGTGATGCCGAAAGTGCTGGCCACAGGGTTCATGGTGGGATTGTTTGAATGGGCTTGTATCCAGGCCATCAATCCTCACATTGATTGGCCCGATGAGCAGACAGTGGGTATCGAGGTGAAACTAAACCATGTGGCAGCCACACCGCCCGGGTTAACCGTCACGGTAAAAGGAAGGCTGGAAAAGGTGGAGGGCAGAAAACTGAGTTTTTCTCTCGTTGCCGACGATGGAGTAGATACTATCTCTGAGGGCACTCACGACAGGTTCGTAATCAACGCGGAAAAGTTCAACGCCAAGATGGCTGCCAAGGCTGGCGGGAAACTAGGTGAATAATACAATCTCTACGATGCCCCCCTATGTTCGACCACTTCATGGCCAGATGCAAGAAAGGAATTGCCGGATGTTGGTCAAAAGTTACCGCAAAGAGTTTGTTCTGCCACCGAACCCAAAGGCTCGACATCTTCGGTGTTATGCTCATCTCGATGGGAATATTGGCGAGTTACTCCCTTATCTGAATACGGTATTGGGAGGTTATCAATACTACAGAGAGCCCCCGATGCTGACGCTCAAATTCCAAGCAAAGCTCATCACTCTTTATTCTCATATGATTGCCATTAATATGGTGAAAGACGAAGCTGAGGCTGATTCTATCTTGGAGTGGCTAAGGCAAGAAATAAATGATACTTGGAAAAAACGTGAAGAGATAACCCCGAGTTTTGAGGTATCAGCAAAACCTGGAATCCTCGATATCCTAAAACTCTTGCCCAAGGACAATTGTCAAGAATGCGGTCTTCCTACTTGCCTGGTATTTGCCACCCAGGTGAGCGAGGGTGCCAAAGTATCTGATGATTGTCCAAAACTGGATGAAGTATCCAGGTCGAAACTAAAGCAATACCTAAACTACCGATAATCACCCCACTACTCCTCACAGGCAATCCCTTCCGCCAAGGTCAAAGCAGAGAGTTCAGCACCGTTTATGTTAAGGGTTTCATTGTGCCAGGAGGGTGCGTGCAGCTGGCTTTCCAAGGCCTGCTGGAGCGATTGGGTCTCCGTGTTTGATTCCTTCAAAACAGTAACGTAGTCTTTGATGAATGGAAGAAGCCTGTCAACGTGAGTCTGTTGCTCCCTGTCTTTAAGGTCACGCAGGAGAACAACGGCTGGGATCCGTGAGGCCAGGATATCGCTAATGCTGTTGTATCCTGCATACACTATGGCCACCCTCGATTTTACCAGAGAAGGGATATATCTTTCACTGACCTCATCGACAGTACAAAAGGGTAGATTTCGGAAGAGATCCTGGAGTGTCTCTTTTTTCTCTTGGTCCACGAACAGTCGCCAGGGGCCGTGGCTTTCACCGATTCCCTTTATTGCATCATAGATTTTTTTTACGAATTTCCATGTTGCCTCAGTTCCCCAAGGGATGGATATGCTTCCAGCCAGGGTATCCTTTTCCGATGCCATCAGATGTTTGCTTTCCATTAATCTCGAAACATATCCTGTTTCCACTGGTTTGACACCGAAACGTTGTGCGATAATATTGGGATACTCACTGCCCATAGCCTGCGTATCCCCATACCACAAAATCAAATCGTAATAATTTTTGAAGCATTGAATCGATTCGTCTGACCAAACATCCTTGTCATCACCAATGATCCCTCGGAGGCCCAGGACCCAGCGGGTATCTATATCTCTGCTAACCTCCAGGGCACGGAATAATTCATTCCTTTTACCCGTGGGGGCATGATCCACGAGCACGATTCGAGGTTGGAAAATTTTCATAATTGAGGCCAACATCTCGGTGCGCAACTGCCCCAGAACTGACTTATAAAACTTCGAATGCCCATAACCGCCTTCAGCTCGGCCCTTGACAATGGTGGTTGCATAGGATGGCAGCTTTATCCAGTCAAGAGTCCCATTGCCTATCAAGGCAGCTGCCTGTTTACATCCTGAAACAAATAATGTCTTGCATTGGGGGTAAAGTCGGCGCAGGGCTAGGCCAATGGCGATGCTTCGGCTCGCATGACCAAGTCCCCGGCCATCGTGAGCGTAGATCAAAAAATCTAATCGCTTTGAAAAATGTCGATTCAGTTTCTTGGAGTAATACCGAGATTCCATCAAGACCCGATGTCCTTCCTTGGAGCCCCCAGCGGCTCCCACCCCTTTTTAGCAACTCTCCCCATTTTTGCCAAGAGCGGAGAGGGTATAAAGGCGTATTGTACTGTTTCCTTACGTCAAAACATGCATTGAAATGACAAAAACTTTACATTAGACTACCGGAACAAATGTAGTGTGAAACTTGAGTTACCTTCTTTTGGAGTGCTACGCATAAAATGGATCATGTGAGCCCCATGCAAGTGAACAATGTTGACGTCCATGTTACCAATTCTTGTAATCTGCACTGCCACGGTTGTAATCATTTGGCGAATTATGGCTATGGTGGACCATTTAACACAAAAGAACTCGTCGATTGGATCGAGCCATGGAAGGATAGACTCTTTTTTAAGAGAATCTCACTATTAGGCGGAGAGCCTCTACTGAACCCATACTTGAAAGATATCTGTATTGCTTACCGGAGGCTTTTTTCTCAGAAGGAAACGAAACTCCGCGTCATCACCAATGGAATATTGATAACAAAATGCCCCTGGTTAAAGGAACTGATTCAAGAATACCATGTTCATGTTCAAGTATCCTTGCATGTGTTCACCGGTAGGACAAAGAACGAAAAATTAATCAATCGAGTAAAGGAAGGACTGGCTCTTCTGGAAAAGTGGGCTGGTGATGCGGTCCGGCCGGCTGATAACAAGTGGGGCCCCTATGTTGAAGCGAAACAAAAGTTAAATTTCCAGGTTTTCTATCAGGGGGCGGGAACTCAGATCAAACCGTTTCAACATGATGATATTACTGAGAGTAAGAAACACTGTAGCTGCCCAACCCTGCAGCTGTATAACTCGAATTTATATAAATGCGCCCCCATAGCCTATATTGGTGATGTCCTGGAAAAGTTCGGGAGGGAAAATGATCCGGATTGGCAGCCTTACCTCAGATATGAACCGCTTACACCCGATTGCTCGGATGATGAACTAGTAGATTTTATGAAAATGCAACCGCAGCCAGAGTGGACCTGCAAAATGTGCCCCCCCTATGCGAATGTCATTCTCTCGGACGAAAGAGAAATATCCCAGGAAGCAATTGAGTCATAAAAGCTCGCATTTTCGAGGTGGGTGAGAACTTGTCTGTTGAAATCCGGTTTACTTGAAAATGCCAGCCTGTGTGACATGGTCGATTTGCTCAAGCAGATGAAAGGAACGACAGAGAAATGACCCGGGTAAAGCAGCAGCCAAAGAACGAATCCCTGGAAGACCACTATCCACAGACTGGTGCAAACTTTCCCATATTTCTGTTGGGTACCGGTAGATGTGGGAGCACTCTCCTGCAAAAAATCCTCAATAGTGTCGATAATGTCGCGATTTATGGTGAGCATGGCGGTTTTTTGAAACAGATAGCAGCAGCTTATTTTCTCAATCTTGAAGACAAAATGATCGAAAAATACATAATGAGTCAGAATGTTGCCGGAAAAGAGCCAATCTCTGTCTTTGAGACCCTGAAGAATCCGCAACTGTGGAGTGCCTGGACGAATTGGTACAATCAAGAAACAGTAAAAAACAATTTTCGAGATTTCATCGAGTCTTTTTTCAATCCTATTTCGCTAGAGCAAAAGGTGCATTGGGGATTTAAGGAGATAAGGTATGGGCTGGATGATCGCGTGCCGGAAATGCTAACTGATCTCTATTCGGATGGAAGATTTGTTTTTATTGTTCGTCATCCCGTTGACGTCATTGCCAGCAAAATATCGGCCCGGGCGAGTGACGGCATAGAGGCTGACGCCCACACCTGGGTAGCACAAAATAGTTATTTCTTGCATTTTTGCAGGGAAAATTCAGAGAGAAGCAGAATTGTCTGCTATGAGGAGCTCATTAGTAATAATAGCAAGCAGTTAAGTCAGCTTTTTGACTGGCTAGGTTTTTCCTTGTCAGAGAAGCAAAGGGATATAATTGAGACAACAAAACCGAGTTATAAAGGGCGACCTCGGCCATCGAAATTAACTCATGATGAGGTAAATAGTGTTAATAAAATAACCCAAGAGATGAGAGGCGAGCTGGGTTACTCATGAGTGGGAACATTCGCTTCGAAAATCCTCTGTGTCTGTCCAGCCAGCGTAGAAAGTATCAACCCCCTTCTTCTTGATCGTTGAAGAGAATCAAGCAGACCTCTTGCCCAACGAGTCAATGCACATGGATTAGCGTTTGTAGCATGAATTATGGGTCTTGCCTTATTGCTCGTGCTGCTTCTCAGCTATTCCACGATAGGTGCGGGCCGCTCTCAAGGCAGATACCATCTCATCTGGCGTAATAGCGCGTGGGTCATAAACCACGGTGTTGATCTCCCGGAAGCCGCGAAAACCCTTCCTCACCTCTTTCACGCCGCTCAACCCCTCCAGGGCTGATTTGCCGACGTCATATCAGCTAACGTAAAAGACGATTTGAGATAGAGATGGTTCTTCTGAGCCAACCGACCCAACCCAGGTTGATCCGATAAGCAACAACGTCAGAAAAATAGCAATATTGACTTTCATGGTAAGATTCTCCGTTGGAATGGGTTTGTTTTGGAACCAAAGCCATCGGGCTTCAGATGTGGTTGCAAAACCATTTCCAGTTACTCGAACAATTGTAGGTATTTCCCATAGCCATCTTTTTTCAGGTCTTCTTTGGGGACGAATTGCAGCGCGGCTGAGTTGATGCAATACCGCAGTCCCGTGGGCTCTGGCCCGTCGTTGAACACGTGGCCCAGATGCGAGTCACCGTGCTTGCTGCGTACCTCGGTGCGCACCATAAAAAGCCTCCGATCAGTCTTCTCGACAATATTATCCTGCTCCAGCGGTTGAGTGAAGCTCGGCCAGCCTGTTCCGGATTCGAACTTGTCCTTGGAGCTAAAGAGCGGCTCGCCTGTGACAATGTCTAGGTAGATGCCCGCCTCATGGTTATTCCAGTATTCGTTTTTGAAGGGCGGTTCGGTGCCGTTCTGCTGGGTGACCTTGTACTGCATTGCGGTCAACCGCTGGCGCAGTTCCTTGTCATCAGGACGGGTGTACAT
>CBFDBW010000099.1:0-8262 GCA_965603145.1 uncultured Syntrophobacterales bacterium | reverse complement strand
ATGAACTTCAAAGACTACTTCTCCAAACAAGCATCTGAGTACACGAGATACAGGCCGCACTATCCCGAAGCACTGTTCGAATACTTGGCCACACTCGTTTCCAGTCGTCAAGGGGCTTGGGGTCGTCCTGGAGCTGAGAAAGAGATACACTGGCCGATAAATATGAGAATAGGCAAGGCAAAAGAAGCATAGCGCATAGCGCTAAGCGCAGAGCGTTCAAAACGGATCAAGAGGTCAAGAAACATCACTCTAACCTCCGGTCTGACCTAAAACTAAAACCACCAATATTTTAGGAGTGTCAATTATCTAAGTGACTCAATTATTTTTGACGCTATGCGCCATGCACTTTGCGCTATGCGAAACAGTGCTGCAGTGATGACATCTGCGGCGTCGCGGTGAAGAAGAGAGTAGGCTGAAGGTTACAGATGGAGAAGAGACAGTTAAGACTCGCTATATTCGACATTGATGGTACCCTGAGAAGGGTGAGGGATCCGTGGATTCACCTCCATCATCATTTGGGAGTAGCCGAGCAGGCCAAGCACTTGCCGGCTCGTTGGCAAAGAGGAGAGATTACCTACGAGCAATGGGCCCAGTTCGATGCATCTTTTTGGCGTGGCTCTACCCGCGAAACGATAGTTGGAGCTCTGGGAACGAACCCGTTTCGTGATGGTACCAGAGAACTAATCGACTGGTTCACCTCGCGCGCAATCCCCTGTGTGGGCATTAGTTCCGGCTTGTCGATATTCAATGAAATAACCGCTGCAGAGTTAGGCATCAAAGAAGTCATTAGTAATGAGCTGCAATTTGACGGGGATATTTGTAATGGCGAGATCTCGATCCAGGTCAATGAGGAGAACAAGGGAGAGATCATGGATGAGATACTCGAGCGTTATTCGGTCAGGGATACGCACGTGGCTGCCTTCGGTGACGGAACTGCTGACATCCCTTTGTTAAGAAAGGCCGGCCTCGGTATTGCCATTTTTCCCTCCAATGATAAGGTGCGGTCTAGTGCGGGACATGTCGTAGGAGAGGAACCAATTGATAAAGCTATCGCATTCATTGAAGACCATTTCAGAACGGGGTGATTGCTGATATTTTTGGGTATTAAAGAGCGTTTTGGAGATCATCATAGGGCCGGTCTCCGTACCGGCCAAAGAGGGATGTGCAGGCTGGACTGACTTTTTGGCGGGTGCTGAGACCCGCCCCACTTAACCATGTCAGTAGTCTGTTGTAGAAATCAAGGCTACGAAGCATTTTCTGCAACGGACCACGGACTCCGTAGGATAGAGATAAACCTTTATGCTTAAAAGCAGGAGGTAAGTTTGAAAACACTCATGAGTCGTGCCCTCGATTTGGCCCAGTCGGCTGGCGCTCAGTATGCAGATATTCGGGTGGTAGAAAATCGTACAGAAAGCATTCAGGTGAAAAACGGGGTTGTCGAATCGATAAACTTCTCAGACTCTATGGGCTTTGGCATCCGCGTTTTGGTTAACGGAGCCTGGGGCTTCTCTTCCAGCCGTGAATTGACAGCGGAGGAAATTGACCGCGTTAGCAAACAAGCTCTGGAAATCGCCCTCGCCTCAGGGCTTGTGCGTGGTGAGAAAGTGGATCTCGGCCCACCCGTATCCAGTCAGGGTAAATATGTAACCCCGGTGTCAATAGATCCTTTCACCATCTCCTTGGGAGACAGGTTGGGAGTGCTCCTGGTTGCTGACGCTGAAATGGCCCGGGTGGATGGTGTCCGCGTAAGACAGGGTAATCTGGTCCTTATCCGAGAGAAGAAATGGTTTGCTAACACCGAGTCCGCTTTTACTGAGCAGACCATCATTGAGACCGGGGGCGGGATTGTTGCCACTGCAGTGGGAGATAGTGAGGTGCAGACACGTTCCTATCCCAATTCTTTCGGCCGCCAGCAAGTCACAGGTGGCTGGGAGATGGCGCTCCAATGGGATCTGCCCGGCAATGCTGAGCGCATTGCCAACGAGGCTGTTGAGCTCCTGACTGCGGATCCCTGTCCAGCCGATACTACCACCACAGTAATTTTGGCCGGCGACCAGCTTGCTCTTCAAGTCCACGAGTCTTGTGGTCATCCGATTGAGCTAGATCGAGTCTTTGGCAGTGAAGCTGCCTATGCCGGAACTTCTTTTCTAACTCAAGAAAAACTGGGGAACTTCCGCTACGGATCTGAACTGGTTAACATCACCGCAGATAGTGTGAGCCCCTATGGTCTCGGTACCTTTGGCTGGGACGATGAAGGAGTGGAAGCGCAATCTGCGCCCATTGTTAAAGAGGGTAGTTTCGTTGGCTATCTGATGTCTCGTGAGACCGCCTCAAGACTGGAAAAGGTTTCCAATGGGTGCATGCGGGCCTCTTCCTGGAACAGAATTCCGCTTATTCGTATGACCAACGTTAGCCTGGAGCCCGGTGAATGGGAGTTGCAAGACTTGATTGCAGACACCGATAAAGGCATTTACATGGCGACCAACCGTTCGTGGTCCATAGACGATAAACGTTACAATTTTCAGTTCGGCACTGAAATAGGCTATGAGATCAAGAATGGTAAATTGGGCCGCATGCTTCGCAATTGCACCTACACCGGTATTACGCCCGAGTTTTGGTACGGTTGTGACGGTGTGTGCAATAAAAATCACTGGAACATGTGGGGGACACCCAACTGCGGTAAAGGACAGCCCTCCCAGATTGCTCATACTGGTCACGGCGCGGCACCGGCTCGATTCAGGAATGTGAGAGTAGGGGTCTATAGTCAGGAGTAAGCAGTAGGCAACAGAGAGTCATTTGGCTTCACCGTCATTAGGGCTGCGCCGGTCATTTGGCCTCACGGCCGTCATTCATGGTCATTGATAGTCATTTGCCTTCGGCGTCTTTCATAGTCACTCATCGTAACTACTTAGTGCCAACAAACGACAGCGGAGCGTAGTGACCGCCACTTTCAGTGGCCAAATGACAATAGATGACAGTTCAAGGCGAGGGACAAAATGCTTGGGAGAGAGAAAGCTAAAGATATAGGCGAGGACGTTCTCCGGCGTGCCGGGAAAGATGCTGCCGAAGTCATACTTTCATTCGAGGATCAGAGTCTGACGCGTTTCGCCAATAACTACATCCACCAGAATGTTGCTCAACGCAATGTCACCCTGATGGTTCGCCTGCTGCGGGGCAAAAGGATGGGTTTGGCAACCACGAACCGACTGGATGGACATGGATTGGACATCTTGGTGGAAAGAGCCCGCGCCAATGCGAAGATCAGCCCTGAAGATCCGGATTATCCTGGGCTGCCCGAGCTAGCACAATATGTTGCTGTGGATGCTTTTGATCAAGCCACGGCTGGATATTCACCCCAAGAACGTGCCAAAGCTGTGGGCACGGCATGTCGTTTGACCGGGGAGAAAGGATTAAACGGCTCGGGGCTTTTCTCCACTGGCACCAACGAGATCGTTGTTGCCAACACGCTCGGACTGTTCGGTTATCATTCCAGTACAAACGGAGATTTTCAGATTGTGGTGGCGGCAGAAGACGCTTCAGGCCGAGAACAGGGGTCGGGGTGGCGGGCAACAGATATCCCGACAGAATCTTTGGCGCGGGCCGCAATTCAAAAAGCTGAAGATGGGACCAATCCACACCAGATCGATCCCGGTGAATACGGTGTTGTCCTGACACCATATGCAACCGAAGATCTTCTCAACATGCTCAATTACTACGGCATGGGGGCGCAAGCAGTATTGGAGGGGCGTTCGTGGATGAATGACCGCATGGGAGAGAAGGTCATGAGCGAGTTGGTTGATATTCGGGATGATGGTTTGGAGCCGGAAGGTGTTCCCATGCCTTTCGATTTTGAGGGTGTGCCCAAACAAAGGGTAGAGGTAGTTGAGAGAGGTGTGGTGCAAGGCCCGGTATATGATCGTATAACAGCCCGGAAAATGGGCAAGATTACAACCGGCCACGCGCTTCCGCCAACCATGCGCTCCCTGGGACCGATAGCCACCAATCTCTTTATGTCCCCGGGCCAAACCAGCACTGAAGCAATGATCCGTTCAACCGAACGCGGTCTCTACATCAGCCGCTTCTGGTACACTCGTCTGGTCCACCCACGGGACTGCGTGATAACTGGCATGACCCGCGATGGAGTGTTTTTCATTGAGAATGGGGAATTGGCTTATCCGGTAAAGGATCTGCGCTTCACCCAGTCATACGTTGAGGCATTGGCGAAGGTGGAAACCGTGGGTAAGGAGACACGCTTGCTCATGAGTGAATTTGGCGGCCAGGCGACACGGGCCCCGGCTTTAAAGATCAGTGAGTTTAGTTTTACTGGTTTGACCGCCTGAATATCCGGGCTAGCGCAAGGTCTCCCTGAGTGCCTCTGCCAATTCTACTATGATTCTTGCCATTTGATGGTACTGGACAAACATATTCATCTGGAGTTCGACTAATTCTTCTTTGCTCAATTTCTCAAGTTCGCTTTTGACTAACTCGGAATCGAAGTCCTTTGCCGCCAGACTTTCGAACGTGGTCAAATCCTGTTCAACCATTTCCAGAGTTTGCGCTGGGTCTATCTGATTTTCCATGTTTCCAACCTCCCTAATATGAAATTAAGTTATGATTTCAATTATTTAATTCCAAAGAATCGCTGGCAGATTGAGGAGTATCACGAAAAAATGCCCCCACCGACCCGGCGCACTTGGGTCGGTGGGGGCTAGGGGCACCGGGCGAGGCGATGATGTGTATCATCGTGGTCCCCGCCCGATTTTTTGTTTATCACAGGTGGATAAAACATGTCAAGAATTCATAAAATGTCCCACCTTTACTCCCACCGGCAAATCTCTTACCATAGCTTAGCAAAGCGCAGAGCGTAAGTATCATGCACAGATGAAAAGAACAATGACTATCCCCCGTTATCAAATTCGCCAGTGCGAGCGGCTAGACTGCCACTTTCGTTTTCCTGTTATTGAAAAGAGTGGTCTCGGGGAGGAGTGTCCAAAGTGTGGTAGCAAAACCAGGGTGGCCAATCCTCCTTATAGCGCTCATGAAGTGGAGACCGGCAAAATCGTGCCCAACGGACCTGAAGTGGAAGCTTTATTGGACAACATCCGTAGCGTTTTCAATGTGGGGAATATATTAAGATCAGCGGATGGTGTTGGCATCAGGCATGTGCATCTATGTGGGGTCACCCCTACTCCGAGTAATCCCAAATTAGCCAAAACCTCCCTGGGTGCTGAGCATACTGTCGCTTGGAGCCACCACAGGGATGGGTTGGCTGCAGCAATATCCCTGAAAGAAAAAGGGTTGCGTTTATGGGCGCTTGAAGGTGGTCCTCGCTCGGAATCGTTGTTTGAGGCTGTGGGTGACCTTCGCGGCTCCCCCATCGTACTTGTGGTGGGAAGCGAGGTCTCTGGTGTTGACCCTGGCATTCTGGCGCAATGCGAACGTGTTCTTTGCCTGCCGATGCAGGGAGCGAAAACAACGCTTAACGTGGCGGTGGCATTCGGGATAGCCGTCTATTTTTTGCGTTATGGTCTGCCTATACAACATGACAAGATTTCAGATGAATGACAGCCATGCTTGTGGTGGATTCGGCCAATGGCCTTAATCCACCTTGAGAATTCTGCTAACTGCCCGCTGTCTTTCTTTTTTCTTCCTCTTTAATAAGCCGCTTGATCTGGGCAATGGACTTGGTTAGTGGAATGGACTTGGGGCAAACGTCTGTGCACCACCACATGCTCTTGCAGCCCCAGGCACCGTCTTCATTGTCAAGCTGAGCCAGCCTGCTTCCTGTGGCTGTATCGCGGGAATCAGCGACATACCTAAATCCTCTCAGCAAAGCCGCAGGGCCGAGATACTTGTCGTTTGATCGGTTTATTGGGCAGGCTGCAGTGCACGAACCGCAAAGGATGCAGGCGAGGGCAGGTTCAAAAAACTTCTGGTTTTTAGGATCTTGCAGCCGCTCTGTCTCAGGGGGATCTTCATCACTGATGAGATATGGTCTCACAGTTCGGTGTTTTTCGAAAAACGGGTTCATATCCACCACCAGATCCTTAATAACCTTAAACAGCGGCAAAGGTTCAATCACAAAATTGTTGGCGGTTTTGAAATCCCTGACCAGCTTCTGGCAGGCCAGCTCAATCCTGCCATTGATCATCAAGGCGTCCGAACCGCAAATCCCATGGGCACAGGAATAGCGATAGCTCAGGGTGGGGTCCTGTTCCCACCGTATCTTGTTCAAACAGTCCAGGATTTTGTCTGTGGGCTCTGCCTCGACCATGTATTCCTGATACCTGGGCTCTTGATCCACCGCCGGGTCGAAACGGTAGACGATAAAGGTGCATTTCATCTTAGTATTTCCTTTCCTTAGGTTGGAATCTGGTTATGGTCACTGGTTTGAAAAAGACTTGTGGCCCTTCTTCTTTAGAGTAGCGAAACATTGTATGGACCAACCACTTCTGGTCATCACGATCGGGGAAGTCTTCCCGGGAGTGAGCCCCGCGACTCTCTTCACGGGCCAGCGCCCCAAGGGTAATCACTTCAGCCAGATCCAACATGTAGTCTAATTCTATGGCATCAAGCAGGTCACGGTTGAAACAACTCCCCTTGTCCTGTATCGCAATTTTCTGATACCGTCCCTTGAGTTCTCTCACTTTTTCCAGGGCCTCGATTAGTCCTGAGCGCTGGCGGAAAACCGAGACTTTATCCATCATCACTTCTTGCAGTTCCTCTCGAATGGGGCCGCCCTTCTCATTACCATTACTCTCCATGAGGGCGGAAATCTTGTCGGCAACCTCTTTTTCAGGATTAGCTGGAAGTGGAGAAAACCCGACGGTATGAATATAGCGACGCATCTCCTTGCCGGCTCTTCTGCCGAAGACCAGAGTGTCCAGAAGAGAATTGCAGCCCAATCTGTTGGCCCCGTGTACGGAAACACAGGCGCATTCCCCGGCAGCATAAAGACCGGGAAATGGTGTGCCTTCACTGTCGGTAATGACTTTGCCGTCGGCGTCGGCGGCAATTCCTCCCATCATGTAGTGGCAGGTAGGTTGGACCGGAATTGGTTCTTTTATCGGCTCCACACCCGAATAAATGCGGGCAAATCCACTAATTTCTGCCAGTTTGGTATTGAGGACCTCCTCGCCAAGGTGGGTTAGGTCCAGGTGAACATAATCCTTGCCGTCTATACCTCTGCCGGCTCGAATTTCTTCCAAAATACAGCGGCTTACCATGTCGCGTGGCGCCAGATCCTTGATCACAGGAGCGTAGAGCTCCATGAATCTTTCACCCTCGTTGTTGCGCAGGACGCCCCCTTCGCCTCGAGCTGCTTCGCTGATTAAGATGCCCAGTTTATAAATACCGGTAGGGTGGAACTGGACAAACTCCATATCTTCCAGGGGAGCTCCGGCGCGAAAAGCAATGGCCAAGCCGTCTCCAGTTGAAGCAAAGGCATTGGACGTGGTTTTGTACACTTTCCCATAACCGCCGGTAGCCAGTAGAACCGCCTTACTATGGAGAGTGTGTAATTTTCCGGAGGCGAGTTCATAAGCGATCACTCCATGGCATTGACCTTCACTGACAATCACAGACATCAGCTGGAATTCATTAAAAAATCGGATGCCCCTCTGGAGGCACTTTTCCCAGAGGGTGTCGAGGATTACCCTACCAGTACGGTCCGCTGCAAAGCAGGCCCGCTTCACCGGGGCCTCGCCAAAGTTGCGGGTGTGGCCGCCAAAGGCCCGCTGGGCGATCTTGCCATCTGAGGTCCGGTTGAAAGGCACCCCGAGGTGTTCCAACTCGTAGATAGTGCGGGGAGCGTCGCGTGCTAAGATTTCAATGGTATCCTGGTCGCCCAAATAATCGCTCCCCTTAACCGTGTCGAACATGTGCCATTCCCAGTTGTCCTCTTCTTCATTGCCAAGGGCGGCGCCAATTCCTCCCTGGGCGGCGCCGGAATGGGAGCGGGTGGCAAAGACCTTGCTGAGCACGGCGACACTCGTATCCTCACCGAGTTCGATGGCGGCGCGCAAACCAGCCAAACCAGCACCCACAATGATGACGTCGAATTGATGTTTCATGTTGCTACCTCGTAATTATTTAGGCCAAAGAATGGTGAGCGATCAGCCATCAGCTTTCAGGAAAAAAAGCCCAAACAAACGGCCACATTGCAGTCCAAGTGACCCCCTAGCAGGTTATTTATAGTCAGTCATTAATATTCGCTGATTGTTGATGGTTGATCAGGGATCTATTTGGTTAGTATTTCGTATC
>CBFDBW010000098.1:0-8323 GCA_965603145.1 uncultured Syntrophobacterales bacterium | reverse complement strand
TTGGGAGAGAAAACTGAGATCGTCTTCAGAAATCTCTGCAAATCGAATACCCAGAAGAAATGAGGGATTCTCCCTTTCTGCATCTTCAATATCTAGTCTAATCATTTCACCAGTTGCAAATATAGAGTGGTAGACAAGAGGTAAAGTGAAAAGTTCTAAATTGTAATCAGAATGCTTCAACAACTAACACTATTCATGTATGGGAAAAGCAAAATATTTACGTATACTAACAAATACTGCCAATGCTAATCAACCTAATTCCGGCGATCTATGAGTTGTGCTCTTGCTCGGAACCCGGAATTTCGTACTGTCGAAAGGTTAGGAGATCGCCAGAACTATTAGGTAATCTGACTCAGGATATTGGGCCGGACTGAGGCGACCAAAGGAAGGAGATCGTCTATTCAACGTAAAGGTTTAACCATAGATATCCAGAAATTGAACGTTTCTGATTTGTAATCTGGTCTTGGCAATCTTGGCAATTCTTTTCATGAAGAGGAAACCCATCTCATAGTGCTGATAGAAAAGCATTTCCAACTCAGTGCCTTCCCAGGCAAAGAGCTTGGTATCAGCTAGAACCCGGGCGTGGGTAGTGTATTTTTTCTGCTCCGTGTCAATCAGAGCGGAAAAGCCGAATGTGCGACCGCGG
Source organism: uncultured Syntrophobacterales bacterium (assembly GCA_965603145.1). Classification (GTDB taxonomy): domain Bacteria; phylum Desulfobacterota; class Syntrophobacteria; order BM002; family BM002; genus BM002. The sequence goes on along the minus strand of CBFDBW010000098.1, from coordinate 7,677 downwards.
CCGATGGTATCTATCATCACCGGGACATTCGCGGCCTTTTCCAGTTCGAGCCCGACTTTGCCCTCGATAATTGCATAAAGATATCGAGCATAGTCACCATCTCTGAAAATGTAGTCACCAGCGCTATGTTCTGCCGTCAAGGTAACATCGGCAAGCTTCTCCAGCATGGGATCGGTCAGATGACTCAACAAGATGATTGATTTTAGATCGTCTAGCTCGACCACGGTATTCTCCTTGATTCGTGTATTTTTCCTGAAAATTCAACTTACCAGAAATACTTTAAATAGACCAAGTCCAAAATTTTCTGGTACATTTCACAACCCTAATCGCTAGTATTCATTCGGCAATTGGGACATATGTGCCAGGTCGAAAACCGGGCCGTCCTTGCAGACGTATTCGGCGCCAATGTTGCAACGGCCACACATGCCGATACCACACTTCATCCTCATCTCCAGACTCATGATTATGCGCTCCGGGGGGAAGCCCAACTCGCTCAGGGTAGGTAGGGTGAACTTGATCATGATGGGTGGTCCACAAATAATGGCGTAGGCTTCTTTGGCGCTTGGCGCCTTTTCCTGGGTGATAGACGGCACGAACCCGACGTTGTATTTCCAGTTGGGGTCATCAGTGGCATCCACGGTTATATGCATTCGGATGTCGTCACGCTCATTCCAGGCTGCCAGTTCATCTTTGTATAGGAGCATACCTGGGGTACGGGCGCCATAAATCACAGTGATGTCGCCAAAGCGACTGCGGTTGTCGGGATGCAACATATAAACGATGGAAGCCCTTAAAGTGGTAAAAGCAAAGCCGCCGCCGATGATTACCACGTTACTCCCTTCCATCTGTTCCCATGGATAGCAATTGCCCAGAGGACCCCGCACTCCAGTCATATCACCAGACACCATCTGGTGCAGCGCACTGGTGACTACTCCTACTTTATTGACGGTGAAGAGCAGGTAGCCTTGTTCCGTGGGGGAAGAGGCGATGCCGATGGGAATTTCACCCTTGCCGGCAATGGAAAGCTCGGCAAACTGGCCTGCTCGATGATTAAACTTCTCCCTGTCTTCAGAGTGCAAGAAGACTAATTTGAAGGTCTTGAGATTTCGATCTTCGGTCTCGGTAACGACTGAGTCGATCCGTGCCGGATAGGGTAGGTAGAGATTTTCCATGTTCGTCCTTCGGGGTTTAGCCGGTTAAGTCTGTTTGGCCGGTTGAGTCTGTTGAGCCAGCTAAACCTGATAGTCGTTCATTAAGTGAAACACACGACGAATATCAATATTCACCGGGCATTGCTGCACACAGCGGCCGCAGCCTACACAGGCCACACCCCTGTCGTACTTGTCCACAAAGTACTTGAGCTTGTGCATGAAGCGTTGTCTGAGTCGCTGCAGTTTTTGGGCGCGGGGATTATGCCCTGAGCCATGCAGGGTGAAAAGCGGGAACATACAACTATCCCAGTTGCGCAGCCTGATGCCGATGCCCTTATGCACCTCGTCCTGGATGTCGAAGCACCAGCAGGTGGGGCAAACAAAAGTGCAGACTCCACAGTTGATACAGGCAAAATGCAGCTCATCCCAAAAGTCCTCCTCGAAGAGTGCTTTGACGTCATGTCGCTTCAGGTTTTCAGTGGAAACTGCAGATTTAATCGCTTGCAATGATGATTCTTGTCGCGCCAGAACTGCGTTTGCAGTAGCCTCAGAACCTTCGCTCTGGACTGATGTTTTTAGTAATAGTTCTTTACCTTTTTCGGTTAGGGTTTGAATGGCGAATTCATCACCAGTGTCTATGAGAAGCAGATCCAAACCGTCTGTTGAAAAAGGACCGCTACCCACGGAAGTGCAGAAACATGTGCTGCAAGGTTGGTTACAGCCCAAACCAACAAGAGTGGTGGACTGTCGTTGCCTCATCCACCAGGGATCTCGGTACGAGGGTGTGTCAAAATTGAGATCCAACAGTTGAAAGGACTTGGCATCACAGGGTCGGATCGCAAAAATCACCCGGGAAGAAAAATTTTTCTCGATCTCGCGTAGAATTCCTGCCTGCTCACTGGTTTTCACCAGGGTAAATTGGAACATGGACTCCGACTGCTGGAGCATTAAGGATTTTGGCGACAGAGTGGTATTGACGTGGCTGAGATCTACCTGATCTGCAGCAGAGATTTCTTGGAAGTTTGTCATACCCTGATGACGAACCGGTGCGTACACCAGATAATGATCCAGAAGCCTGTTTAGCAGGGCGGGAAGGTCTGCCTTCTTGATTATTCTATCTGTCATATAAAAGATCCTAAACTTAGGTTTAGCTGGTTTGGTCGGTCTAGCCAGTTAAGGGCTCGACCGGCACAACTGCCTGAACCGTCATTTTATGAACTCCTGGGGGTCATCCGGACGATACGTATCTAGAGGTGGACGCTGATTCAGGCTCAAGCCGGCTTCATAGTCATAGAGTTCTTTTATGTCCTTTTCCAGCTTTTGCGTGAGCTGCCTGACCTTAATACCCATAGGGCAGGCCCGCTCGCAATTGCCGCAGTCTGTGCAGCGTCCTGCCAGATGATAGGCCCGAAGAAAGTGAAACGTTTTTGTGTCGGTGGAGTCGACTGACTTTCCCAACCACTGCGGATTAGACTCGTCAACAAAACAGGTGGGGCAGTAACACATGGGACAGGCGTTGCGGCAGGCGTAGCAGCGTATACAAGGAGCGAACAACTCCTCGAAGTGGCACCAGCGTTCATCATCGCTCATCGCCTCAAGAGCGCGGACATCCTTATAACGGTCTACACCACTTTGCTCTTGGATCGGTTCAGCCACCAATTCGTCAAAAATAACGGGATTGCGGTGACTGCATATGGAGCAGTTATCCTGAAGGTATTGAGCTCGCTCCAGAGTTTCAACAAAGCCCTCGCCGAGGATGTGGAGATGGTCCGGGGTCTCTCGAATCCCGAGCAACTGCCTGCCATTCAGTTCCGCCAGCACCCGACGTCGGTCCAGCATTCCCTGGCAGGGAATACCGATAATGTAAAGCTGTTCCCGCTTGATCTGATTTTCTAGGATTTGGACGATAATATTGCGCGAGTCGCAGCCCTTGGCCACCACGGCCACTCGATCTCGCCGCTGTGGCAGATAGTTGGCGATATTGGCGGCGCAAAAAGAATCCCAATGAAAGCGATCCACCTGTTCGGGCTTCTGCACCAGGATTGGCTGGGTGGTCATAGGAATGGTCCCCCGCTGGAATCCCAGCACTACATCCACCTGCCTTTCGCTGAGCAGCCGCAAGGCTGTCCGGATGATTTTTTCGTTAATTTGTTCCACTTATGCTACCTCTCGTGGCTCACTTCGTTTGCCGCAAAGCGCATCCTTCGACAGGCTCCCCGAGACTACGCTCGGGACAGGCAGGACAGGTAGCGCATGGCGCACGAGTAGGGAAAAAATCTAATCCCCCCCATGCCGAATGTCCACTGAATCGTCGGATAGAATCGGAAGTTCCTTTATCATCTTTGTGGTTGGTCCCAATTGCATTACTTGATCGGTTATCTCCTTGACCAGATCGACAAACTTGCCGGCTTCGGCCGAAGAAATCCAGGAGAAATGGAGCCGGCCAGATTCGATACCCATGTATTCTATGAGATTCTTAAACAGGGCGAATTTTCTTCTGGCGTAGTAATTACCTTCCAGGTAATGGCAGTCGCCCGGGTGTCAGCCGGAAACCCAGATCCCGTCTGCACCCTGTCGGAAAGCTGCCAAAAGAAACTTGGGATTCATCCGGCCGGTACAGGGCACCCGGATTACCCTGATGTTTGTCGGATACTTCAATCGGCTCACACCGGCAAGGTCTGCGGCGCCGTAGGAGCACCAATTGCAGAGGAAGGCAACTATTTTGGGCTGCCAATTTCCGTTTCCTGGTTTGGACATATTCTGAACCTTGACCTTTTTCAAATACTGTAGGAGTGGCTTTCCAGCCACGACCTTACAGGCATTAAGCCAGCAATCAATCGCGGCTAACCTTCGACAGGCTCAGGTCGGGGAAAGCCGCTCCCACAGTGACCAGCTATTTACAACTCTTCAATCATTGCAAAAATCTGCTTATCTTCGAACCCCTTGAGATCGATTGCCCCGGACCTGCAGGAGGCCACGCACAGGCCACAACCCTTGCACAGAGCCTGATTGATCTCAGAGAGACCTCTTTCATTAAAATTCGGTGCGCCAAAGGGGCAGATGGCCACACACACTCCGCAGACGGAACACTTCATGGGATTGACTCCTGCCACCTGGCCGCTTATCTGCAACTTTTTCTGGGCTAATACAGTGACGGCCCGGCTCGCAGCCGCTTGAGCTTGAGCAATGCTCTCCTCCAAAGGTTTGGGGTAGTGGGCCAGGCCACAAATGAACACGCCATCGGTGGCACACTCAACTGGCCGTAGCTTGGCGTGAGCCTCCACAAAGAAGTTGTCTTCGTTTCGCGATACCTTGAATAGCTGAGCCAGTTTTTTCGTTCCGCCCGTTTCGATAGCGCTTGCCAGGGTGATGAAATCCGGTGTAAGAAACAAAGGCCGCTGCAACACATGGTCTTTGATCCTCACCTGCAGCCGGCCCTCACTGTCAGTATCCACCAGAGGTTTTTCGTCAACTGAATAACGGATAAAAATAACCCCTGCTGCCCGGGCTCGGGCATAGAGTTCTTCCCGTTGGCCGTAAGTACGAATATCCCGATAAAGAATGTAAATGTCCATTTCCGGGCAGGCTTCCTTCAGGGTAATAGCCTGCTGGATGGAGAAGGTACAGCAGATCTTACTGCAATAGGGTCTCTGGGGTTCGCGGGATCCCACACACTGAATAAAGACGCCACTTTGAGCGTTCTGAAGTTGGCCAGTCTCAAAAGCATCTTCAAATTCGTGCCAACGAAACACCCTGGGATGACGGCCGTAGAGGTATTCATCGGGATCTATGGCATGACCGCCGGTAGCGAGGATGGCCACGCCGTGGCGGAGTGTGGTGAACTTGGGGCCAGTAGTGCCGGCTAATCGGATCTTGCTTTGGAAATTGCCCACAAATCCTTTGACTTCCTCAAGGTCGCTATTGAGATAAACTCTGATGTGCACGTTGTCATGGACCCTCGCAATGAGATCGTTCAAGTAAGCCTTGATATCTTCACCACGCCACGTTTTCCGAAGGTTTCGCGCCTGGCCACCCAGTTCTGATGTGGCCTCCAGCAGAGTGACTTCGTAGCCTTGATCAGCGAGGTGTAGGCTAGCGATCATTCCAGCCACGCCGCCCCCCACCACCAGAGCCGACTGATTGATTTCCACCGTGATCTCGTGTAGAGGCTCCAGCAACGCCACCTTTGTTACCGCCATACGCACTAGATCTTTGGCCTTTTCCGTGGCCGCCTGCGGATCGCTCCCGTGCACCCATGAGTCATGGTTGCGGATATTTGCCATTTCAAAGAGGTATTTGTTCAAGCCGCTTTTTACGAGAGTTTCCTGAAACAGGGGCTCGTGGGTTTTCGGAGAGCAGGCTGCCACTACCACGCGGTTGAGCTTCTGTTCCTTGATCACCTGGAGCATGCTTTCCTGGGAGTCCTGGGAGCAGGTATAAAGATTGTCATCTACATGAGCCACATAGGGAAGGGTTTTGGCATAGTCTCGCACTGCCGCCACATCCACCACCCCGGCGATGTTTATCCCACAGTGACAAACAAAAACACCGAGGCGTGGCGGCTCGCCCTTGACGTTAATTTCAGGCGGGGGTTCGCTGATGATGGTTAGCGTAGACCGTGCGGCTGCCAGGATACTGCCGGCTGCGGCGGCTGCGCCGCTCGCTTCCACAACCGACTGGGGAATGTCTTTGGGTCCCTGAAAACCACCACAGACGTAAATGCCTGCTCTTGAAGTAGCGACTGGCTGAAAAGAAGTGGTGGCACAGAAACGGTCTGAGTCCAAGTCCACTCCCAGTCGTTTTGCCAATTCTGCCACATCCGAAGGTGTTTGCATCCCCACGGAGAGAACCACCAGGTCAAAAACCTCTTCAAGCATATTTCCGGCTTCATCAATGTAAGAGAAAATCAGATTGCCGGCGGTTGACTCGTCTGGATCCAGTGAATGGACTCGAGAGCGAATGAAACGGACACCGTGTTCCTCCCTGGCGCGATCATAGTAGCGCTCAAAGTCTTTGCCGAAAGCACGCATGTCCATAAAGAAGATGGTAGCTTCCAGGCCATTTTTGGCGTGCTCTTTGGCAATTACCGCCTGTTTAATAGCGTGCATGCAACAAACACTGGAACAATATTGGTTGTCGCAATGATTGATATCTCGGGAGCCAACACATTGGAGCCAGGCGATCTTTTTGGGTTCCTTGTGGTCGGAGGGCCGGATCAGATGGCCCTGAAAAGGACCGGAAGCAGATAGCATCCGTTCGAATTCCAGACTGGTAACCACATTGTCCAATTGACTGTAAGCGTATTCCTGGTAGTGGGCGGGGTCAAACGTCTCAAAACCCGGAGCGAGGATCACAGCACCCACGTCTACGTTAAGAGCCTCAGGCTCCATATTGTGTACCACAGCTTCGGCCTGGCAGGCGGTTACACATTCAAAACACTCGCAGCAGGACATGCAGTTGAGGCATTTTGCCGCCTCTGCCCCGGCCTGCTCTTCGCTAAGCCCCAACTCCACCTCGGCAAAACCTGCCGTCCTCTCCGCCATGCTAACGGTAGCCTGCTCAGCCCGGGGACTGGGCTCGATATCTTCAGGTATAGGCACAAAATTATCCTGCGGAAACTCCACAGGCTCGCGACCTTCCCCGATATCCTCGCCCCGCAAATAGCGCGAGATGGAAATGGCCGCCTCCTGACCGGCAGCCACCGCCTCGATGGCTATCCGGGGGCCAGTTGCACCATCGCCTCCGGCAAAAACCCCTTCTCTGTCGGTGGAATAGGTCACCGGGTCCACAGCGATAGTATTCCAACGGGTCAGCTGCAATCCCGCATTCTCAGCGAGAGCGGAGACGTCTGGCTGCTGACCGATAGCCGGGATCACCAGGTCGGCGTCCAAAGTGAATTCGCTTCCATCTATCGGTACCGGTCGCCGCCGACCGCTGGCATCGGGCTCGCCCAGTTCCATGCGAAGGCATTCAATTCCAGAGACTCGATCATCACGGCTTACAATCTGTGTGGGTGCGGTGAGGTATTGGATCTCTATGCCCTCAGCCAAGGCGTCCTCTACCTCGTTCTCCCGCGCCGGCATCTCCTCCCGGGTACGACGATACAGAATCGTCACCTTCTCAGCCCCCAGTCGCAGCGCAGAACGGGCCGCATCAATGGCAACATCACCACCACCTACTATTGTTGTTTGTCCTTCTATCCGGTTAAGCTCGCCAAGATTAGCCTTTCGAAGAAACTCCACTCCAGGGATTACCCCCTTGACGTCTTCGCCAGGAATTCCGAGTCTAAGGCTGTTGTGGGCGCCGATGGCAAGATAGATCGCCTTGTAGCCCTCTTTGAAAAGGCCATCAAGGCTCACATCCCGACCCAAAGCAGTATTGAGCTTTATCTCAACCCCAAGTCGGGTGATGGCCCCAATTTCTTTATCCAGAACCTCAGGCGGCAGCCGGTAGTCCGGAATACCCAGCCGCAGCATGCCCCCTGCAACTGACTGAGACTCAAAGACAGTACTCTCATAGCCTTCCA
>CBFDBW010000097.1:0-8334 GCA_965603145.1 uncultured Syntrophobacterales bacterium | reverse complement strand
TTTGGTGCCCCCTTGTTAGCTTTCAGCTTGTACTAGGCACCAAAAGAAGTTCTCTGGGTTATTTGTCCCAGTGCCTAGTTTTATAGCCCCATGCGCCTTGCGCTTCGCGCTCTGCGCTTTACATCCCCACTCCCCCCACCGAAGTTTGGCAGTCAGGACATCGACCCTTCTTAATGGCATAGTGCCCGGTAGCAAAGCCAAAACGATCTATGAGCACGCCCCCGCAATGATGGCAGAGAGTTTTCTCTCCTTGATCGCCGGGTACGTTGCCTGTATACACATAATGTAACCCCACCTGCAAGCCAATCTCCCGAGCCCGCTTCAGGGTGGCCACCGGAGTGCTCGAAGTATTCTTGAGCATGTAAGTTGGGTGAAAGCGGCTCACGTGCCAGGGGGTCTCTGGTCCCAATTCCACGATAAACTCGGCAATCTCCATAAGCTCTCGGTCGCTGTCGTTGACGTTGGGGATAACCAGGGTTGTAACCTCCAGCCACACCCCCATACTCTTGAGTTTTCTCAGCGATTCCAAAACAGGTGCAAGCTTGGCACCGCACTGTTCTTTATAAAAATCATTGCTGAATGCCTTAAGATCAACATTGGCAGCGTCCAAGTAGGGTTGGATGCTATCCAACGCTTCCGGGGTCATATAACCGTTGGTTACAAAGATATTTTTCATGTCGGCAGCTTGAGCCAGCTTGGCCGTCTGGTAGGCATATTCAAAGAAGATTGTTGGTTCAGTATAGGTATAGGAAATCGATTGACAGCGACTCTGGCGGGCAGAGAGTATTACTTGCTCAGGTGGAAATTGCTCACCCATGATGCGCTTCGTCTCTCTCGGCATCTGAGAAATGTCAGCATTCTGGCAAAAAAGACAGCGAAAATTGCAGCCTACAGTCGCTATGGAGTACGTCCGGCTTCCGGGCTGAAAGTGGAACAGTGGTTTTTTCTCCACCGGATCCACATGCCTGGCGATTGCGCGAGCGTAAACCAGGCTCTGCAACCGCCCGCTTTGATTTTCGCGTACGCCGCAGATTCCCCGCTTTTGGTCTCTGATAACACAGCGGTGCGCACAGAGATGGCACTGAACTCGTTGTTCTTCCAACTTCTCATATAGCATTGCCTCTCTCATATTCAAATTCCCTGATGCGGAGGGGCAAAAAAAGGATCACAGAATGCATCCGTCTGACTTTTTGCGCAGGCTAGTAAACTAGGCAGTAAGCACCAAGCACCGGAACGAATAAAATAAATGATTATCTTTTAGTGCATAGTTCTCAGTGCCTAGTTATTTTCGCCAAGGAAACACTATGGGCGCAGAATAGCTTCGGGTGGGTGCTTCTCTTTCCACACAGGCGGCGGCGAAAATACCTTGAGGCTGCCCTGAGGCAGTTGGCCATGTTTCTTGTGCAGCGGCGTCTTTAGGTGGTCTTTGCAGGTGATAAATCGATAGGATATGTCCACTTTCATCACAATAAAGGCGCCCAAGGGATTTTGCTGGAAGAAGGGATGACGCTCCACAGGACGTGTAATTTTTCCCAAGGTCGGTGGGAAAAACAGGGCCGTACCCCACTGAATAGGGATTGGCCCCATGATCTTTTTAATGATCTCTTTAAGTTCCCAGACGCTGAAAAAACGAGCCTGGCGATAGATGTTGTCCTCTAGCAATCCCCTGAGGCGACGATGCATGGCCATCAGTGCATATTTATTTAACACTCCCAAAACCACCCGGCGGCCCGTAACTCTAAAGGCCTCCGCCAGCGCTTTCTCCGGATCTCCGGCGAACTCCAAGGTGTTGATCAGGGTGGCCAGATCAAACTCATTGTCCTCGAAGGGAAGATGTTCGGCCCACCCGAGGTGAAGGTCCACACCTCCTCGCAGTCGACTTCGTGCCTGCTCCAGCATGTACGGACTTGCATCCAGGCCGGTCACCTGGAGTCCCAACTCCTTAAGCCATTCGAGATGAATACCTGTGCCGGATCCAATGTCCAGAAGTCTTTCCCCAGGACGGGGTTCCAGATAGCGCTTGATGAGAGCCCGTTCCAATCTCAGAGCCTGGGCCCCACCTGGCCGTTGATACCACTCGTCGTAATGCTGAGCACAGCGATGATCAAAGGCGCACTTCAAGGTAATCCCTCCGTGCTCGCATAGCGCAGAGCGCAGGATGAGAGACCATTTATATCAGTGATTTGTTAGTCAATTGGACACTTTTCGAACCAACAATCAGAATATCTCAATAATTATTCAGAGCTTACGCCATGCGCTTCGCGCTTTAAATATCCTCCCTCAACACGGCACCTTTGGCACCTGAACTCACGAGTTTGCTGTAACGATAGAGATAGCCTTCCTTGATCCTGGGCTCCGGGGGCTGCCAGCGCTGCCGCCTTTTTTCCAGTTCCTCATCAGAGACTTTCAGCGTCAAGCGCTTGGCGGGAACGTCGATTGCAATCCGATCCCCTTCCTCCACCAGGCCGATGGGGCCGCCATCAGCTGCCTCTGGAGAAATGTGGCCGATTGCTGCACCCTTGGTGCCGCCACTGAAGCGGCCATCTGTAATCAGGGCCACCTCCTTGTCTAACCCCATGCCCGCAATGGCGGAAGTTGGGGTCAACATCTCTCGCATACCAGGTCCACCTTTGGGACCTTCGTAGCGAACCACCACCACATCGCCCTTACGGATCTGCTGGCCCATGATTGCATCCACCGCGGCTTCTTCGGAGTCAAATACCCGGGCGCTTCCTTCATTTACCGCCATTTCCGGGGCCACTGCCGACTGTTTCACCACCGCCCCCTCTGGCGCCAAGTTGCCGAACAAGATAGCAATTCCTCCCACATCGTGGTAGGCATTTCCCAGAGTACGAATCACTTGGGAATCCCTCACTTGTATCCCCTGGACATTTTCGCCCACTGTCTTGCCGGTAACGCTCAGAGGGCTACGGTGAATCAGGTTGGCCTCATCCAACCTGGCCAGCACCGCCTGAACCCCCCCAGCAGCATCGAGATCTTCCAGCCGGTGCGGACCAGCCGGGCTCAGACTACACAGGTGGGGAATGCGGGCGCTCACCTGATTGAACAGATCAAGGTTAAGATCTATTCGAGCCTCCTTAGCGATGGCCGGAACATGCAGTACCGTGTTGGTAGAGCAGCCCAGAGCCATATCTATGGCGATGGCGTTTTCAAAGGCTTCTTGGGTAGCAATCTGGCGCGGCGTTAGGTTGCCAGCGATCAATTCCATAATCTGCATACCCGCCTTCTTGGCCAATCGGTAACGGGCTGCCGCCACCGCCGGAATGGTACCGTTTCCCGGCAGGCCGAGACCCAGCGCCTCGGTGAGACAATTCATGGAATTGGCAGTGAACATACCGGCGCACGAACCACATCCGGGGCAAGCGCAATCTTCAATCTCAGTCAACTGTTCCTCAGTCATCTTCTCTGATTTTACTGCGCCTACACCCTCGAAAACAGTAATCAAATCTATGGCTTTATTAGCCAGTCTGCCGGCGAGCATGGGGCCACCACTCACCACCAGCGCAGGGATATCGAGCCTGAGCAAGGCCATCAGCATCCCCGGCACCACTTTGTCGCAGTTGGGGATGGCCACAATGCCATCGAAGGGATGGGCCCGGGCCATTATCTCCACCGAGTCGGCAATGAGCTCACGGCTGCAAAGTGAGTATTTCATGCCCTCGTGGTTCATGGCAATGCCATCACAAACGCCAATGGTGTTGAACTCGATGGGTGTACCGCCAGCCATACGGACGCCAGCCTTCACAGCCTCAGCTATGCGATCCAGATGAATATGGCCGGGAATAATCTCATTAGCTGAGTTTGCGATTCCCACCATTGGCCGGGCGATCTCTTCATCAGTGAAACCCATGGACTTGAACAATGACCGGTGAGGAGCCTTCTCTACTCCCTTTTTCATTATATCGCTACGCATGGTATTCCCCTTTTGAGGTACGCTGAAAATACTATATTGGGCAGTCTAAATGAGCGGCAGGTAGTCACTCCGTGGTCTTTTTGGCACTTAGTAACTCTAGAATAAAACCCCCCGATTATCAAGGATAAAAATAACACTTGACAGTGTTCATTGCTAACTATAGCTTATCTGCAAAAGATAAGTGACCTCTTCGTTCTCACCACCAGGAAGGGCAAAATGGATGATTATAAGGCCGTCTATCCCATTGGCATCATCGCGGAGTTATTAAACATCCACCCCCGTACCCTGAGAATTTACGAACGCGAGGGTTTGATCAAGCCAGCGCGCCGCAGCGGTAAACGATTCTTTTCCAACAACGACTTGAAGTGGCTCAGGTGCCTGCGCAAGCTTATCCACGAGGACGGCCTCAATATTGCCGGCATCAAGAAACTTTTGACCCTTGCCACCTGCTGGGAAATTCGTCAATGTTCTGAGGAAGAACGGAAAAACTGCCCCGCAATCCTCGACTTTCCTGTACCGTGCTGGGAGCTAAAGCCCAAGTCATGCCTCAGCAAAGAGCTTGAGTGTCCCAACTGTAATGTTTACTTGAAGAAGAAGCAGCAACTCATGCTTGACAACTGCTGTGAGGACACGCCCTCCTAAAAAAACCCTGGTGGCTTCGCTCCGGTTAATCAGCGAAAAACTTTTAAACTTTAGTTGGAATTGTGGATATAGTGGTACACTGGTTGGAAAAATGTGACCAGCAGGAAGTTTTCTCCTTCACTTGACGCAGCCTCTTGGAATTTTTATAATCCGAGAAGCTGCGGGAACCGATCAAGTAAAAACCTAAAGCTCAGAGCACATGTCCCATTGACGCTAGTGAAAGGTTGAGTGATATTGTCAGTTATCACTCAACCTTTGAAATCTCTCACTGAAGCAATGAACCTCCAAGAGTTGTGGACTTCCGGTTGGGGTTATCATGTACACTGTGGGCATCGACATTGGTTCTGTAAGCATCAATTGTGTGGTCATAGACAAAGATGGGGATCTTACCTACGAAGCTCCCTACCAACGCCATTTCGGCAGATTCGTGCCTGAAACCCTCAAGACACTCCAGTCTATATACGAACGCTTTGGCGAGGAACACATACAGAGTGTCGCCTTCACTGGCAATCACGCGAAGATCATTGCTTCCCGACTCGGGGCACTTTATGAGTATGAATCCATCACCCAGGTGCTGGGTGTACTGTATCTGGTTCCTGACGCCTCTGCCATTATCACCATGGGAGGCCAAGATGCAGCCTTGTATCTGCTCACTCACAAAAACGGGCAATGGTATCTCAAGTCTTTCGCCATGAACGGGCCCTGTGCTGCTGGGACCGGCTCCTTTATTGACCAACAGGCAGAACGGCTCTCTTCATTTCTCTACGACGAGAATATCTCATTTTGTCAAGAACACATTTCCGAGATTCTGGCCAACTTCATCGCTCGGGGCAGGGAGAGCACCGGTGCTGCCCCGGTGGCCTGTCGCTGCACCGTCTTTACCAAGTCAGACATGATTCACCTGCAGAACAAAGGTGAGCCGCTGGGGAACATCATCGCTGGCCTCCATCAGGGCAATGCTGCCAACTACATCAGCACCATTGTTGCAAGCCAAGAGGTGCAGGACCCGGTGGTTTTCATTGGCGGTGTCGCCAACAACGACCTTCAGGTGGAGGCCTTTCGCCGCTACTTCCCACAGTTGACCGTACCCCCGCACCACACCTCCCTGGGGGCACTCGGAGCAGCACGGTTCGCTCGTAGCCAAGGACAACAGGGCAAGCCCGATCTCACTGCCCTAAAAACCATGGTGGATGAAGGGGCCAGTGATTTTCCCAAAGCCCCTCCCCTCCGTCTCCGCAAAACCACATTCACTGACAACGTAGTTATTCCGAAACGAAAGGTGTCACCCAGTGCTAAGCTTCAAGTTTTCCTGGGGGTTGACATCGGCTCCACTACTACCAAGACCATCCTCATGGATGCGAACAAGAACATTATCCATAAGCAGTACGTTCAAACCCAAGGGAAGCCCATCGAAGTGGCCCAGAAACTCCTGGAAGGGATAGGTGAGGAATTTGGCGACGGACTTGAGTTTCTTGGAACCGCTACCACGGGATCGGGACGACATGTGGTAGGAGATTTTATCAAAGCTGATCTTATTATCGATGAGATTACAACCCATGCCCGGGCAGCGGTTCACTGGGACCCGGATGTGGACACGGTTTTTGAGATAGGCGGCCAGGACTCCAAATACATCTGGATTGAGCAAGGCAATCCCATGGACTTCGATATGAACAAGGTATGTGCCGCCGGAACCGGAAGTTTCCTCCACGAGCTGGCCAACAAACTAAGAATAAACATCGTCAGAGAGTTCCAGGACATTGCCCTGTCTTCCGACAGCCCTATCAATTTGGCCGAACGCTGCACCGTGTTCATGGAATCTGACCTGGTCTCTTATGCTCAGAAAGGCGCTCGCTTGCAGGATCTGATCGCCGGACTTTGCTACGCCATCGTCCACAACTACCTCAACCGCGTAGTGGAAAAGCGGCGGATCGGCAAGAGAATCATGTTTCTCGGCGGACCGTCGCTGAACAAAGGAGTTGTTGCCGCCTTTGAGAATGTTCTTGACCAAGAAATAATCATGCCAGAGCATCGAGAGGTTCTCGGAGCCCACGGCGCTGCTTTAAGCATTATGGAAAAGAGAGTGAACTCGGAATTTGTCAGGTCGGACTTTCCCGGCCTGGATACTCTGATTCAAGCGAATATCTCGAACAAAGAGAAGATCTGTCGCGCTGATAAAAACTGCCACAATGAGTGCAAGCTAAAAATATACGACTTTGGTGGTCGCAAGAGTATCTGGGGAGGAGACTGCGGCCGTTATGAAATGAGGGGGGATAGGAAGGAGAAGGAAGAGAACTGGTTCAAGAAACGCGAACTCCTCTTGCTGGATTACCTCAAAGGCAATTCCGTGGACCTGGCAAAACTCCGCTCGCAGAGCTTAGCAGCCAACCAAGTCAAGGAGTCTTTTGACGGCAAGCCTACTATAGGTATTCCCCGGGCCCTGCACATGTTGCAGCATAGCATTCTCTGGTCCCATTTTTGGACAAAGCTGGGCTTTGCCGTTGTTCTTTCTCCCAAGACCGATCAGGAAATTGCCGTGGCCGGCATTGAGTCCATGACCTCGGAGACCTGCTACCCCATTCAGGTATTCCAAGGTCACGTCAAAACCCTCATGGGGCAGACCCGCTACCTTTTCCTTCCTACCACCATTAACCTGTCTACACCTCAATCCGAGGAAACCGGCTTCTTCTGTCCGCTTGTGCAGGGAAGTCAGTACATGGCCAGTGCGGCCCTGAATATCTCTCCTTCCAGCCTCATTTCTCCAACCCTTTACCTGAAAGAGCCGGTGGAGCGAGTCGTCCTGGATCTTCACCGTAGCCTCGGGGAGAGGCTTGGCTTAAGCCAGCGTCAAATTGATCACGCCTATCGCGAAGCTTTGGAAATTCAAATGACCTTCCAGCGCGATCTCGTCCAGCAGGGTCACACCTTTCTTGAATCATTGCAACCGAACGATCTTTGGGTCGCAGTAAGTGGTCGCCCCTACAACCTTCACGATGAAAGGTTGAGCCTCCGGTTGGGGCAGAATTTGGCCAAGCTGGGTATAAAAGCCATCCCCCAGGATTTTCTGGACACTGAAAGTGTCGATCTCAGCGATTTTCCCAATATGTACTGGGGCCTGGGAGCTCAGATTCTCCGAACGGCCAAATTAATAAAAGCACATTCCGGCTGTTATGGTATACACCTCACCAATTTCAGTTGTGGCGCCGACTCCTTCATTGAACACTTCTATCGCCACGTCATGGGAGAAAAGCCCTATCTTATTCTGGAGCTGGACGAACACAGTGCGGTGGCAGGAGTGGTAACCAGGTTGGAAGCATTCAAGAACGTAATCCAGAATGAGCACAACCAAACCCTTAGCAACTGGCAGGAAATAAAGTGTCGCGCCTCTTAGGTCAGTTGTGAAAATGGCATAGAGCATAGGGCATGGAGCATGGAGAGTTTAGCAGGCAGCAGAAATCCAGCCACTGGGCCTAGGGACAAAGCACAGTCTTCGGCGAGACTGGCGAGACGGGGAAAAGCATCATTATCTACAATCTTGATGTTATTGTATTTCGTCTCGCCCGACCTCCCGACCTCCCGTCTCGCTAAGCAAAGCGCTATGCACTCTGCGCCAGGCGCTATGAAACGAACGAAGTGAGCTATGACCGCATTTGAATCACTGAAAGCTAAGGTTGGTAAATTCAGTCTGGCCAACAAAAAACTGCTCGTGCCGGAAATGGGTCGGACCGTGAGTCATCTCGTTGGTGCCACCATGAGAAGCT
>CBFDBW010000096.1:0-8399 GCA_965603145.1 uncultured Syntrophobacterales bacterium | reverse complement strand
GCTCGAAAGATACTCGGGCCGTACAAGATTATCGGTGCTTCGGCATTCACCACGGAAGAGGCTGTGGCTGCAGAGTCAATGGGAGCCGACTATCTGGGACTGTCACCGATCTTCGTTACTACGACCAAGCCTGAATTGGTAGCGGAGATAGGGTTAGAAGGAATATCGTCCTTGAAGCGGGCGGTGAAGGTTCCTATTGTGGGGATTGGTTCCATGCATGAATCGAACGCATACGAGGCGGTCAGGGCGGGGCTGGATGGTGTTGCGGTTGTTTCTGCTATCTGCTCCCAGGAGGATCCGAAGGCAGCGGCCCAAGCGCTTAAGGAGGAAGTCCTAAGGGCCAAGAAGGAGATACGGTAGGGGCGCGAGGTGGTATTTTATTATCGGATGTGATGTTAGCGCTTAAACTCGAAATTGGTCCTGCCGACTCCCCACCCTGCGGGCGGGTCCCCAGTTTCGAATTTTCAAATGTCCAAAACGTAAATACTCAAATAAACTTCTTTGTTTCGGTCATTTGGATTTTGGGAATTCGAATTTGTTTCGGATTTTCTTGGCGGCAGGTTGGCTTAAAGCCACAGGCTGAATCTGCTGAGAATTATTTAGTCGTGAGGTTGAAGTGAAACTAAGAGACATTGGTGAATTTGGCTTTATTGAACGAATAAAAAGCGGTTGTCTCATCAGAGACGAAAACGTCATCAGCGGCATAGGCGATGATTGCTGTGTATTCAAGGCCTCCGCCGAGGTGGCCACCCTGCTGACAACTGACATGCTGGTGGAACAGATTCATTTTCTCTTGGAGGCAATACCCCCGTATCAGCTGGGGAGAAAAGCGCTGGCAGTAAACATCTCAGACATTGCGGCAATGGGGGGCATTCCGAAAGAGGCGGCAATATCCGTTGCCATCCCTGAAACGGTTGATCTGGAGTTCTTGGATGCTCTTTACGATGGCATGAAAGCCATGGCAAAGGAATTTGAGGTAAATCTTCTCGGAGGTGACACCGCTGCATCGCCGGGCCCATTGATAATCAATATCGCACTGGTGGGTGAAGCTCGGGAGGAGGAGGTCCTTTACCGATCCGGCGCCAAGGTGGGAGATGTGGTGTTTCTAACGGGGCCGGTGGGGTCTGCCGCCGCGGGCCTCGATATCATACTGAAAGGAAGAGGGTCCGATGAATGGGAGGAACTAATCGAGGCCCATCATAATCCTTACCCCCAGATAAAGACAGGGCGGACCATTGCCAGCATGAAGGTTGCAAACTCGCTGATCGATGTCTCCGATGGTGTTGCTGCGGACTTGGGGCACATCTGTACAGAATCAAAGTTGGGGGCAATCATCGAAGAGGGAATGATCCCTACAACGGCACAATTTAGAGCATATTGTGAGAAGTTCCAGGAGGACTCAAGACATCTTGCACTCCAGGTGGGAGAGGATTACGTCCTTCTGGGGACTGTACCTGTAGAGTCGGCTGCCAGGCTGCAGGAAGCCCTGGAATCCAACGGCTGCCAATTTCACTCAATTGGGAACACCGTGGCTGAGTCGGGTCTGAGACTCGAAGGCCGTGATGGCTCTGTAGAGGTGATCGGAGCAACCGGCTGGGATCATTTCAGATAGCCTCCTATCCATCTCCAGTTTCATCGGTTGCATTCACTACTCTCAAAACCCACCCAAGCGGCGGATTCCGGAATGACGGAA
This sequence comes from uncultured Syntrophobacterales bacterium, assembly GCA_965603145.1. Classification (GTDB taxonomy): domain Bacteria; phylum Desulfobacterota; class Syntrophobacteria; order BM002; family BM002; genus BM002. Next base: position 6,706 of record CBFDBW010000096.1, on the reverse strand, counting down.
TCGGTAGATTTCTCCACGATCTTAGTTTTTCTTTTGGCGATCTCAATTGGCATAGATCATGCTAAATAACCCCCAATACGTTTCATCAGAATCTCACCAGGAAGATAAATAATACATCTCTCTTGGCGTGAAACATCCGGGCTTAGAAAAGAGGGGGCCATGAGGAAAGATTTGCTTGTATTCCTTTTTTGTCTATTCCTTCTGTGGAACCTGGTGACTCCTGTTTGTGCCGCAGGGCGACTGAAAGTGGGAGTACATGATAATCAGCCGCTGGCATTTGTTGATGCCGATGGTCAGGCAAAAGGCTTCCTCATAGATATCCTTGAATACATTGGCGCCCAAGAGGGGTGGCGCCTAGAGTATATTCCAGGTTATTTGCCAGCATGTCTTGAAAGACTGAGAAGGGGAGAGATAGATCTTGCCGTTGGCATTGAATACTCTAGAGAAAGAAATGAAGTCTACGATTTTACCTACGAAGATATATTCTCTGACTGGGGTGTCGTCTACACTCAAGAAGATTCTGATATAAATCAAATTGTTAATTTAGATAATAAAAAAATTGCCGTCGTTCAAGATGATATTCATTATCACAACTTAAGAAATCTAGCTGAACAACTGAAATTGAAATGTAGGTTTGTAGAAGCATATGAATACGATGCTGTTTTACAACTCATTGAACGGAAGAAAGTGGACGCAGGTGTTGTCAATCGATGGTATGGTCTTGAATTTGAAACGAACTATATAGTGAGTAGAAGCCCGATCATCTTCAGCCACACGGAAGTCCACTTTGCAGTGCCCAAAAAGAAGCATCGCGAGCTCATTCGAGCGATTGACAAACATTTAGCCCCCCTGAAAAGCGACAAGAGTTCGATTTATCATCAAGCACTGGACAAATGGACTCCTACCAAAGTGAAATGGCAATTGCCGAAATGGTTGGTGGGAATATTGGCGGCTGCCGGCGGATTATTACTACTGTTTCTTGTGACCGGTTTGATTCTCAGATCACAGGTGAAAGTGAAGACTGCTGAACTTTCTTCCATCAATCAGGAATTGCTTACAGAAATTGCTGAACGCAAGCGTGTTGAGGAGGTGCTCAGGCTTACACAATTCTCTGTTGACCACGCCGGTGACGCAGCTTTCTGGATGGGGCCCGATGCTAAATTTATCTACGTAAACGATACGGCTTGCTCCTCGCTCGGGTATTCACGCCAGGAACTGCTGTCAATGACCGTACCTGACATAGACCCAAACTTCCCAGCAGCAGCCTGGCCAGAGCATTGGCAGGAAGTCAGGAGAAGAGGGTCTTTCATAGTTGAGTCTCAGCACCGAACCGGAGAAGGGAGAGTCTTTCCGGTGGAGATTACGGTTAATTATCTGGAATTTGAGGGGAAAGAATACAATTGTGCTTTCGCACGAGACATCACCGAGCGCAAGGAAGCCGAAAAAGAAAAAGAAAGGATGCAAGTCCAACTGCGCCAAGCTCAAAAAATGGAAGCTGTGGGCACCCTCGCCGGAGGCATTGCCCACGACTTCAACAACCTGCTTCAGGCTGTTCAGGGATATGCCCAGTTACTTCTTTTTAGAAAAGATGGCGACGATGACGGGCAGCGGGAACTCCAGCAAATTGTCCGCGCCGCCACCAGAGGCGCAGAACTCACGCAACAATTGCTCACCTTCAGCCGCAAGATAGAAAGCGAGCTACAGCCCATCGACTTTAACCGTGAAGTGGAAAATGTAAGGCTGTTACTGGAGCGGACTATTCCCAAGATGATAGAGGTTGAATTCCTTTTGGCCGAAGACCTCAAAATGGTCAATGCAGACCCCGGCCAGGTAGAGCAAATCCTCATGAACCTAGCGGTAAATGCCAAAGATGCTATGCCCGACGGTGGAAAACTAATAGTTGAAACGGCTAATGTCATCCTGGATCAAGACTACTGCAAAATCCATCGCGTGGCTAACCCCGGGAACTATGTCCAGTTAGCAGTTACTGACACCGGTCACGGCATAGATAAAATGACCATAGAACACATCTTTGAGCCCTTCTACACCACGAAAGAGACCGGTAAGGGCACTGGTTTGGGATTGGCCACGGTTTATGGGATAGTTAAAAGCCACAATGGCCACATTGTGTGCTACAGTGAGCCCGACGAGGGCACTACCTTCAAGATTTATCTGCCAACCATTGATTCTACCGAAGAAGCCAGGAAGGCAGAGGAGCATCTGACCGCGCCCGAGGGCGGAAGCGAGACCATTTTGCTCGTGGACGACGAAGAACCAATCCGCAGCCTTGGCACTCAGATAATGGAAGAGTTTGGCTACACTGTTCTCACGGCCGCTGACGGCGAAAGTGCTCTGCAGCTTTACAGTGAAGAGCAAAAGAAGATCGACCTGGTTATTCTAGATCTGATTATGCCTGGCATGGGTGGCAAACTCTGTCTGCTTGAGCTGTTGAAGATCAATCTCGCGGCTAAGGTAGCCATTGCCAGTGGCTACTCCCCAGACGGACCCACAAGAGAAATCCTGAAAAACGGGGCCAAAGGTTTTATCAGTAAGCCTTATGACCTGAGGCAAATGCTGAAAGTTGTACGTGAAGTTTTGGATAAATAGTAACTTTGAGGAAACTCAGACGATATAAAATGTGTGCTGAGCTGATCTGCCTTACATTCATCCCAATAAACAATTCGAGTCCTGCCTAGCCCAATATGTTGACAGGGGTAAATGCCTTTTGACCAACTCCATTATCCTGTGCTAAGTTAGACGAAGCAAGATTGGTCGGCCGAGCATCAGACACAATCTGTAGAGAGGCCCACAGGTTGAGGAAGTGGGGGGAAACATCTGGGAAGAGATCTAAGACCTGGAGAGACGAAACTCAGGGGGTAGCCGACAATGTCGAAACGAACGCTCACAGTTCAGGACATTAGGTTGATGCAGAGACAGCTTGAGGCCGCGGAGCAGCTAAATAACATTCTTGGACAGGCGGTTGCTGAGATAGGAGATGCTGTAAGTGGGATTGAGCCAGCCTCCGTTCAGGACAAAAAAGTGGCTACAGCCTTGGACAAGATCAAGAGTGCTGTCGACAAGCTGGCAAAGGAAGTGGAAGAATTTAACAAGGGATTGAAGTAAGATCCAGAATGGTCTCCAGTGACTGCCGGACTTAGATTTCCACACTCGGTTTCCCCGTTCAGTAAATAGATTTCTGTCTTGTCATCAATCACAAAGACTGAGGTTTCAGTGTTCAGGTTTCAGTTTTTTTGTTTTTCCTCCCTGACACCTGCCACCTGAAACCCTGAGACTTAGTGCTTGGGTTTGTTATTATGCAATGACCCACCACTCCAGCAGACTGCCGCAAAGTGGGAAGAGTATGGAAGCTCGTTCAGGGGGCAGCCCAAAGCCAGGTTCTTTGGGTCCGGATTCTTTATTTGTGTTTCTGAGGTAACCACGATGGCTAGCAGTAAGAAAGAAAAGAAAGAGGACAATGGCGCCCTGAGTAGAGAAACTAATGTGATGAAGACATTGTGGCACATTAGTCAGTCTCTTTATCAATATATTGAAATCGATGATCTTATTTTGCATATTATCAAGAAAATGAAAGAAGTAATGGAGGCAGAAGGTGTCTCTGTTATTTTACATGACGAAGAAAAAAACGAATTTGTGTTTTGCTGGGCGGAGAGTGATCCGGATGGCCTCGTGACAAAATTAAAAGAAATGCGTTTTCCTGTAGATAAAGGCATTGCCGGCAGCGTATTTAATAGTGGGAAAGCAGAGTTTATCCCTAACATTTCTGAGGATGCCCGCCATTATAAGAAGATCGACCATTCCACTGGTTTTGAAACAAGTTCCATGATAGCTGCTCCCCTACGAAAGAAAGAAAAAACTGTTGGTGTTCTCGAGGTTCTTAACAAAAAGCAAGGAAATTTTGGTGAAGAAGATCTCACCTTTGTCACAACACTTGCCCCAATAATAGCCATGGCTCTGGACAATGCCCGGATGTATGCTGAACTGGATGGGGCGTATAAAGAATTACAGGTGGTCAGTAAAGAGCAGGATAAATTGCTCAGACACACTCAGGAGGAGAACATAATCCTTCGACAAGAAATTGAAGGACGGTATAGTTTTTCCGAGATAATCGGAAACAGCAAGGTGATGATTGATTTGTTCAGACTCTGCGAAAAAGTGATTAATTTAGACATAACTGTCCTCATAGAGGGAGAGACAGGTACAGGAAAAGAGCTGGTTGCCCGCTGTATTCACCACAACAGTCCAAGGAAAAACAGACCATTTGTCTCTCAGAACTGCGGCGGCATTCCAGAGACCCTACTCACGAGTGAGCTTTTCGGCCATAGGAAAGGGGCCTTCACCGGTGCCATTGCCAACAAGAAAGGGCTCTTTGAAACCGCTCATGGCGGCACAATCTTTCTCGACGAGGTGGGGGAGATGTCGCCGGCGATGCAAACGAGCCTTTTGCGGGTTCTACAAGATGGTGAGATCAGAGCAGTGGGCGCAGATCACTACAAAAAAGTAGATACCAGGGTGATATCAGCAACCAACAGGAATTTGGAAGAGGAAGTGGCCAAGGGAAGATTCCGAGAGGATCTCCTCTACCGCCTCAATGTATTTACCATCAAAGTGCCGCCACTGCGCGAAAGGACAGGCGACATTCGACTCCTGGCTCAGTATTTCGTGGATAAATACAGCCAAAAGATCGACAGACCTATGCAAGGTTTGAGTCAGGAAGTATTGCAGTGTCTGGAGAACTATCCGTTTCCAGGGAACGTTAGAGAACTGGAGAATGAGCTTGAAAGGGCAGTGGCCTTGGCGCAGGATGTGGGTATTATAGAGTTCTCATGCCTTTCCGAAAAAATAGTCGAAAGATCGGCAATGGTTAGACCTGAGTTGAATGTGCAAGGGACCCTCAAGGAGATGGTTGAAGCGTTGGAAAAGTCCGTTTTGTCCCAATTGCTGGAAAAGCATGGTGGGAACAGGACCAGAGCAGCTAAAGAATTAGGCTTGAGCCGATACGGGCTCATGAAAAAAATGCAGAGATATGGATTTTAACCCGCATCACTCACAAGCCGTTTTGTGAATGATGCGGGTTTGCTAACAGGTTAGAGCAGTGGCCGACAGCAGTGACAGGTGGTCGGTGGTCTTATTTGCAAAAAATAATGGAATGAGGATTTATTTTCGACATGCATACCAACAGTGCTCACGAAGCCAATGTTGCCAAGCGTCTAAAAAACCTGGTCAAAGCGAGCCAGTCGCTCGCAGGCATAGAGTCCCTCGATGACTTGTTGCCACAGCTCCTGGACTTGGCCCAGGAAGTGACTGACGCGGAGGCTTCGTCCATTCTTCTTTACAATCCAAAACTCAATGTACTTGAGTTCTCTTTGGCCAAGAATGAGACATTGGGTGAAAGAACGGAACAAATCCTTAAAAGTAACGTCGAACTGAAAATGGGCGAGGGGCTCGCTGGATGGGTTGCGGTCAACCGCCAGCCCGTTATCATCCAAGATGTGCAGCAAGACACCAGATTTTTCAAGGAGGCCGATCATTACACCGGATTTTACACCCGAACTCTCTTGTGCGTTCCCATTGTCTATGGCAAAGAACTTTTGGGTGTGATAGAGGTCCTGAACTCCAAGAATAAGCCATGTTTCAATGTCGAGGATGAAGAAATCTTGGACAGCTTTGCCCATCTGGCTGGAGTGGCCATAATCCGATCAAGACTCCTGGAGACCCAACTCAAGCAGCAAAGATTACGAATTGAACTGGAAACCGCATCCCTGATTCAATCGCAGTTTTGTCCAGAATGTCCAAAAATGGAAGGTGGGAGCAACGCTTGGGCTGTGTCATTGCCCGCAGCCTTAGTTGGTGGTGATCTATACGATATCATCCCTATGCTCGACGGCAGTTGGCTCGTCTACGTGGCCGATGTTTGTGGCAAAGGTCTTCCCGCTGCCCTGGTCATGGTAGCCTTGTGGGCGAGGATTCGTAGCGAAGCGTTGGTGCAGCAAGAAGTTGATAAGATGCTTGAGAGTGTGAACAGTGCCATGTACAGTCTGCTGGCTAAAGAGGGTTTTTTTGCCACCATCATTGTTGGGAAGTATTGGCCTGCGACCGGGAGAATGCAGCTTGTGCGAGGAGGACATCTGTTTCCATTGTGGTTTGTGGGGAAGGGGTTGGGCAAGATCCCCGAATTGAGAGGTATATCCTTGGGCGTCGTACCAAGCCCCGTTTACGAAACAGCAGAAATTATCATAGAACCCGGACAATCGATTCTCTTTATTACTGATGGAGTCACTGAAGCCAGAAATGAAAGGGATGAGTTGTTTGCCAGCAACCGTTTATCCGAATATGTCAAGGCGGCAAATGGGCCGCCGTGGGGAAGCAAGTTGTTGGATGAAATCCAAACCTGGCGGGCAAACGCCGAGATAACAGACGACTTGACCATACTCGAAATATGGCGAGACCTTTAACCCGGATAATTCATAAATCGTCCTCAATATTCAGCAGCAAACTTCACCTTTCTCTTCCATACTTTACATCTTTTGTGGTAATCTAGCCCGGATAATTCAAGAATAACTTGCTGCGACCAAGGATATGGGCGTCCTTCCTGGCGTCCTCGGGTGTCGGCCCCTGCGACGTACCGTACAAGTACGCCTCGGAACCAATCCCGCGGTACCGCGGGACGAGTTGCCAGGTGGCACGC
>CBFDBW010000095.1:0-8441 GCA_965603145.1 uncultured Syntrophobacterales bacterium | reverse complement strand
CTGGAGGCATTCCTGTCGCTGTTGAAATCTCGGCTAAAAGCCGCTCCCACAGTAGGTATAAGTTTGATGGTCCCGCATTGCGGGCGCGTCCGACAAGAAACTCTTTGTTGGATCAATGCTGCTAAAGTGTGCATGGCGCAGGACAATCCGACCTGCGACTATGGCAACAAACGGTGCTGATTTCTTGGCCGGTACGGAGACCGGCCCTACATAATACGTGTGCCCAACATTTTAGACACTTTAACTCACTTTAGGCATTTGCTTAATGTCTCCTGAAATCTCCGTAATAATCCCTACTTACAATCGTGCGTCCCGGGTGGTTGAGGCTGTGGAGTCGGTTTTGGCTCAGGACATGACGGATTTTGAGCTCATAGTCATTAACGACGGCTCCACCGATGAAACCGAGGAAAAACTCTCTGTCTACGGCTCGCGTCTCAAATATTACCAGCAGGAGAACGCAGGAGTAAGTGCTGCGCGAAATCGCGGAGTTACGTTTTCCGCTGCTCCACTGATTGCATTTCTGGATTCAGATGACCTGTGGCTCCCCTCTAAATTACAGGTTCAACATACATACATGACAGAAAACCCGGAGATTCACATTTGCCAGACAGAAGAGATCTGGTGGAGGAATGACCGCCGGGTCAATCCAAGAAAACACCATCAGAAAGCGTCGTGGGATATTTTCCAACGCAGTCTGGAGCTCTGCCTGGTAAGCCCTTCTGCGGTGATGATGCGACGGGAGCTTTTTCAAAAAGTGGGCTATTTTGACGAAGAGCTGCTCATGGCCGAAGACTATGATCTTTGGCTGCGCGTTGCAGTTGATTATCCAGTGGTGTTACTAGCAGAGCCACTGGTGATAAAGCGGGGTGGTCACTCTGATCAGTTGTCTGCCAGAAAAGGGATAGATCGCTGTCGAATAAAGGCCCTAGAGAAGCTCCTTAACAGCGGCAGACTCTCGCCGGAGCAATACAACTGGACCTGGAAGGCCCTGCAGCGTAAATGTCAGATTTATGGTCAGGGCTGCCTGAAGAGAGGTAAAGTTCAGGAGGGCGAGAGGTATTTGGCCCTACCAGAAAGGTACAAGCGCAAAACCTCAAGGTTGGAGGTTTGAGGTTAGAGGTTTGAGGCACAAGAAGAATACTCTTGCTTGCTTATGTCTCTTGCCTTCGACCTTAAGCGAAGATCTGCACAGCAGAGCTGAGCGTTCCTCCAACCTCCAACTGGTCGTGAGACCTCTTAGGTCTTACGACCCTTGTTATACCGCACTCTCCAAAGCTGTACGCAACGCTTCCATTTCACCTTCTGCGTAAGGACGCACCGGAGGCCAGGCCATGACGCCATCTCCAACGTTTCTGGGAATAAGGTGAAAGTGAGAATGATCGATGAGCTGGCCTGCAGCGCGGTCATTATTGAGCAAAATGTTAAAACCCGCAGAATTGAGTTGGGATTTGACAGCCTCACCGATCTTTTGCAGGGCTTGGCCCAATGCAGCGATTACGTCTGCTGGCATTTCAAGAAAAGTGTCGTAATGAGCCTTGGGGATTATCAAGGTGTGACCCTTGCTCACCGGATTGATGTCCAGAAATGCAAGGACAGTCTCGGTTTCGAGAACTTTTGCTGAAGGGATTTCACCGCGAATGATCTTGCAAAAGATACAATCTTCCATATTACATACCTCCAAAGAGGCTGTCCGATAACTGCTTTCCCCTCCCCTGGCGGCCTCTGGCTCGTAGAGCCTACGCCTCGGAGAGGAGGGGATTATGAGGTTATCAGAAAGCCTCCAAAATCGCTTGCCAAATCCACGGATAGACAGAGCTCATAAGACCATGATCTTGCTAATTCTACTTGGCAGATGCGAGCACTGTCAAATGAAGATTGTCCGTGGATGGTTGTCAGTAGTAAGTGGTATGTTGTATAGATTGGGCGCGGAGCATGGGGCAGCAAGGGCGTAAGACACAGGGCACAAGGCACCATTAGGTCATTACGCTCAGCGCTGTTGCTCTTCGCTGTCACTAGGCTCCGCCGTCATTAGGCCGAAGGCCGTCATGTTGTTGCAATAAATGACCATGAATGACAGCGTAGCGTGTATGACGCGCAAGCAAATGACTCTTTTCTTTCAAACCTTATGCCGTAAGCCTTACGCCTGCTTGTGAACGAAGTGAGCCGCAAATACAACGGACTACGGACCGCATGTAATGGGGGGCAGGGAACGAAAAGAATTCGATAAAAAACGGTGTTTCGCTAGACGCAACTTAGATTTCCACTATGAGGGAGCTTGTGATGCAAAAAGATCTCAAGGAAGAGGCCCGACAAATCTTTGAAGCTGGACTGCGTGCTGTAGACCCGAATGAAGCCGTCAAGCGGTTTCTGACCCTGGAGGGAAATACGCTTTTGCTTGGCGAGCAAGAACTGGATCTGAAGGACTTTGAAGGAATCTATGCCATAGGCGCGGGCAAGGCCTCTGCGGCAATGGCTCAGGCAGTGGAGGAAGTGCTTGAGGACCGGATTAGCGGTGGGCTGGTCATTGTCAAGTATGACCACTTGGCGCCGCTTGAAAAAATCCGCTTATTGGAGGCGGGACATCCCACTCCAGATGAAAATGGCTGGCGAGCCACCCAAGAACTGGTAAAGCTGGTGGAAAAACTGGGGCGACAAGACCTGGTGCTTTTTTTGCTCTCTGGGGGCGGCTCAGCTCTCCTTCCAATGCCGGTAGAGGGGATTACCCTGGCTGAGAAAATGGCCGCGACGAACCTGCTTCTAAAGTCGGGAGCATCTATTCAAGAGATGAACACGGTACGAAAGCACCTGTCTCAAGTCAAAGGGGGGCAACTGGCACGGTTGGCGCATCCGGCTACATTGATCTCTCTCATCCTTTCTGATGTTGTTGGGGATCCCCTGGACGTGATTGCGTCGGGACCCACTGTGGGTGATCCCACCACCTACAAGGAATGTCAGGAAGTTTTGGATCGCTATGCTCTCAGAGACACATTACCGGCTTCGGTGAAATCTCACCTGCGAGAAGGAATAGCAGGAAAGGTTCCGGAGACGCCGAAGCCGGATGAACCAATATTTTCCCGGAATTTATCCATCCTGGTGGGAACCAATATGCAAGCGTTAAGGGCTGCCGCAAAGCAAGCGGAAAAGCTCGGTTATACGAGCCTGATTCTCTCTTCATTGATCGAGGGTGATACAACGGAGGCAGCTCGCTTTCACACGGCCCTCGCTAAAGAAATTGTTATGAGCGGACATCCTGTGGTTCGGCCGGCCTGCCTCATTTCTGGGGGAGAGACAACGGTGGTGATCCAAGGCGAAGGAAAAGGTGGACGAAACCAGGAATTTGCTCTGGTTGCAGCTCTAGAACTTGAGGGGCTAAAAGGGGTTTGCCTGCTTAGCGGCGGTACCGATGGTACAGACGGCCCCACTGACGCCGCAGGTGCAGTGGTAGATGGCGACACCGTAGCCCGGGCGCAAGCCAAAGGAATAAATCCAAAAGAGTTCCTGGCGGAAAACGACTCGTACCATTTTTTTCAACAGCTTGATGACTTGCTGATCACTGGTCCGACAAACACCAATGTCATGGACCTCCGAGTTATGCTTGTAAAGTAGAAAATTCTGGGTTGCCGATAATCGGTTGTGGTATACAATTGTAGACATGGAGCAAGCGTATTGGTTGCCGAGATCGCGGCGCATAATTATTTGAATTAATGGGAGTTTTTGCATATTCTGCAGGGACCAACGAGAAACTGAGAGCTGACAGCGGTTGAGCTCTTGACAAGCGGGAAAGAAGTATTATCTGATTTATTAGATTTGCGAGAAACCCTGTGCTTGTTGGAAAGAAAGGGATAAAATAGTTTGGCCGGCAGCAAAGCCGGGACCGTTTCACATGGTTGGGAATGAATCTTGCTCTAGCATCGTCGAGCAATCCCAGGCTTAAGAAAGCGTACCCAAGAGCTATAGTAATGGCAAAGTCCGATCAAAAACTGATTTCTATGACCTGGAAGAAACTGGCGAGCCTGACCATCCTTTGTCTGGCTCTGGTGGCTGGAGCAGGTTGTAAGCAGCTTACCCCCCAGAATGAGTTGGCGATTATAAAGGCCAGGGGCGAGCTCCGAGTGCTTATCCGTAACAATGCCACCTGCTATTACGAGGGCCCCATGGGATTTGCGGGCTTTGAATACGAGCTGGCCAAAGCCTTCGCTGACTATCTGGATGTGAAGCTGGTCTGTGTTGTCACCCACAATTTCAAACAAATGATCCCCTCCCTGCTTCGCGGTGATGCTGACCTCATCACCGCAGGCTTTACCGTCACAGAACAGCGAAGACGAAAAGTGGCATTCGGGCCTGCTTATATGGAAGTTCAGCAGCAAGTTGTGGGGCGACGGGGTGGACCGTCACCTGACAATGTGGACGATCTCATTGGTCATCCGCTATGGGTAAATGCCGGCACCTCATATGAAGAACGGCTGAGGCAGCTCAAACAGCAATATCCTGGATTGTCGTGGATGCCGGTTTCAGGATACGAGACCGAGGAAATCCTAGAGATGGTCTGGCGGGGCGCAGTACCACTTACCATAGCCGACTCGAACATCGTTGCAGTCAATCGGCGCTATTATCCCCAGCTAAGAATTCACTTTGCGATTGAAGAAGGGCAGCGGCTGGCGTGGGCCGCGCATCCGCAACACCATCACCTTTTGGCAGCCGTTGAAAAATGGTTCTCCCGGCCGGAAACCTTTGCCTTGCTCCAGCGTCTCAAACAACACTACTATGGGCATCTCAAGGTTTTTGATTATGTGGATCTGGTGCAATACCACAACAGGGTGCGTCATCGTTTGCCGCGGTACCGCGATCACTTCGAAGAGGCCGCAGCAAAGCATGGGTTGGATTGGCGGCTTGTGGCAGCGCAGTCCTATCAAGAATCGCACTGGGACCCAAATGCGGTGAGTTTTACCGGAGTCAGGGGTTTGATGATGCTTACTCAGAAGACCGCAGAAACCCTAGGCGTGAAAAGCAGGGTAGATCCCCGCCAATCCATTTACGGTGGTGTCCGCTACTTGGCTCAGATACACAAACGAATTGGCGATGAAGTGTCAGAGCCGGATCGAACATATATGGCTCTGGCTGCCTACAATGTAGGTTGGGGGCACCTTAAGGACGCAAGAATGCTGGCCGAAAGACTGGAGAAAGATGCAGATAGCTGGCAGGATGTTAGTGCTATTCTGCCGTTACTGCGTCAGAAGAAGTATTACCGCAACTTGCCCCATGGGTATGCTAGAGGAACCGAACCAGTCAGATATGTGGACCGAATCAAGACCTACTACGGAATCCTTGTTCAGACCAGCGAGCAAACTCCACAAGAACCCAGGAAGCTGGTTGCAATGGACAGGACTCTTCAGTTAAGTGGCCTAAATCCTCCAATGTAAGAAAATTCATTGCACGAAATCTAAGGTGTCAGGTATCAGGAAAAAATATAGAAGCTGAACCTGAACACTGAAACCTTAGTCATTGTAATCTGTGATTTGGAATCTTTAGTCACTCTGGCAAACTGCCGCAAGAGAGGAAAAACTATTGAAGCCCCCACCTCAGGGGCAGCCCAAATGCTGAGCTATGCCCGAACCAGAAAGTAAAAGATACCTTCGACGATTGTCGTGAGCACCCCATATTTGAGAGCTAGATAGACGAAGGGTAGGACGATAAAGATGCCATAGCGTCCTGATCGCAGGTAGGACTCTCTCAGTCTAACCGGAAGCAGGCCCGCTAACAGCTTAGAGCCATCCAGAGGTGGCACCGGCAAGAGGTTGAAGAGCGCCAGGATGATATTTATGTAGCAGGAAAAAACCAGGAGGTCGACGAACAGTGGAGTCGTTGAGGCTGGTAGATATCGAAGTCCCAGAGCAAAGAGCACAGCCAGGGTGATATTGGTGAGAGGTCCAGAGGCAGCCACCAGCATCATTGCTTTATTTGGCTCTCTCAAAAGGTAGGGATTTACCGGAACCGGTTTGGCCCAACCTATCAGTATGGGAGATTGAGCGAGGTGGAGAAGTAAAGGCAAAACCACTGTTCCGAACGGGTCAATGTGTTTGAACGGGTTTAAGGTAAGGCGGCCGGCGTCACGCGCAGTAGGATCACCCAGACGAAGCGCGGTGTAGCCATGGGCTACCTCATGCAATATTACGGAAAATAGAAGCACCACAAAGATCAGTACTTTCGCAAGAGTCAACATGACCATAGGAAAAATGTCCCTCCGTTAAGTTTGCTCTGCCATCAACAGCATAAAGCCGCTCTCATGGGACGTCAAGCAACCATTGTTAAATTGTTTGTCAGGTTGCAAGTAGCGCTTGTCTCTCTTGCCTAATCTTGGGGCTTGTTATAAGATGCCTCCATCTACTGCTAACCGGTTGGCCTGTCACATCACAGCAGGTTTTCACTGACAGCGTTAGGGTCAGCTAAACCAGCCGTTATGCGCACTTGTATGTTCGACTCTTAATTGTCCAGTTTGCTGCCAGTGGATAGGAGCTTGCCATGCAGGTATTTGTCACAGGAAGTACAGGGTTTGTAGGCACTCATGTTTTAAATACTCTTCTGGATCGGGGCCACCAGGTGCGAGCTCTGGTGCGACCGGGTTCGGAGTACAAGTTTAAGCAACCGGATAAGGTAGAGATAATCACAGGTGATGTTACTGAAAGTGCTGATCTGATTCAGGGTATGAAAGGATGCGATGCGGCCATCCATCTGGTGGGTATCATCCGAGCCTTTCCAAGTCAGGACATTACCTTTGAGCGGCTGCACACTGAGGCCACGGCCAATGTCATCGAAGCTGCCAAAGAAACAGAGGTTCCGCGGCTCCTTCATATGAGTGCCCTAGGGGCCAGTGAAGATGGCTCCACTCCATACCTGCGCACCAAATTCGCCGCTGAAGAGCTGGTGCGTCAGAGCGGGCTGAACTACGCTATCTTTCGTCCTTCCCTAATCTTTGGCAGGGGTGGGGAAGCCATAAAGATGTTCGGGGATATGGTAAAGAAGTACGTGGTTCCCATCATCGGGGATGGTCAATACCGTTTTCAGCCGGTCAGCGTTAACACAGTAGCTCAAGGGTTCGAGAAGGCCCTTGACCCGGGAACCGCTAAAGATCAGACGCTGGATGTGGGTGGTCCTGACAACGTAACCTTCGATGAAATCATGGATACCCTGGCCCGGGTGATGGGTAAGTCCATCGTAAAAATTCACATGCCGGTTCTACCCTTACGACTGGCCACTTCCGCGCTCCAGCACGCTCCTGGATATCCCCTCACCACAGATCAGATCACCATGCTGCTGGAGGGCAGTACCTGCGACGAGAAACCTTTCTATGAACTTCTTGGACTCAGTCCTATTCCTTTGGAGCAGATCCTGAGAGAAGCGGTTTGGTAAAAACTTATCCGCTAAGGACGCTAATTAGTTTCCATCCGGAAACTCCTCCATGTCATTCTGAGCCCTTCGACAGGCTCAGGACAGGCTCCGCGAAGAATCTCTGCGGATCCAGTAACTATGAGATTCTTCGTCCTCCGCCGTCGGCGGGACTCCTCAGAATGACACCCATAAACGCGGTTTCCGGATGGGCACTAATTAGTAAGCAGTAAGAAGTAGAGACGCTTGCAGATGATCAGGCGCCAAGAAGGCCCGAACGGGCCTGTTGCTTTTTTCTGCCCGTTGCGAGCTGCCTCTTGCCTGCTGAGATTATCGTTCTTCGCGGATTTATTTTCCTACAGCACTGATTCCTTGAACTCTTCCCATCCCACCCTGTTGACGAGCGCTCCCAACCGTTCCCCAGGATTGGCATTGGCTTTGAAAAAATCAACGATACCACCCACCAGGTCGAGTACCTGCTCGGCGTCAAGATTACTGGTCAGATCACGGGCGAGTTGAGGGTGGCGACCCAGTTTGCCGCCAACCAGAATTCTGTAATTGTTGGCTGTGGTGCTAATTGCGCTGCTGGGGCACACCCAGGCACAGGCACCGCATTCAACGCAGAGATCTTCCTCTATGGAAACCAGAAATCCGTCATCCAATATTATGGCTGATTCCTGGCAGACAGCCTCACACTCACCACAAGCAGTGCACTCCTCGGGCTCACAAGAAACCTGGGCCTGGCCGATAATACCGATATCTTTGATTTGCGGCTGGGAGCAAGCATTGGGACAGTCTGCCAGGGTTACACGAAGCTGGTGATGTAACTTCACATGGTCGCCCAATTGTGAACGGAGAAAGCTGAGCAGGTCTGCCTTTTCCAGCAGACTTTCAAGGTTGGAAACCAGGTCCGCTGAAGTGACTACGGCGTTCTGGCAGCCACTGGAGCCAAAACAGGCCTCGACGTTGTAGCCTTTGACTCCCTTGCTAAGAAATTTCAGATGATTCCGCTTGCTCTCTTCCAGATCGGTCTTGGTGACGCGATTGCGGCCGGCAGC
>CBFDBW010000094.1:0-8441 GCA_965603145.1 uncultured Syntrophobacterales bacterium | reverse complement strand
GAGAAATAATTTCCAGTTTTATGCTGGCTACATGAACGCCACTATTTCTCGAAGACTTGCTCTGGACAGTGTTTTGGGTTAGGCGCTCGAGCATGCTAAGTTAACCCTAACATTGCATACCTACACCGGCAAAAACCGCTGAGATCGCGCGATAGCACGCCATCTGCAGCTGTGCTCGCCTCAGACAGGACTTCACGTACAGTAAAGTACGCCTCGACCTGTCCGAGCCTGTGCGCAGCCACATCTTGCGCACTCTGGCGCGTTTTTTCTTGGCGCAGGTATGCAACGTTAGGGTTAATCTAACAGCGCGGGGGAGTTAGAAGGGAATATCGTCATCCGGCTCAGGCATGTCAGGCACTCCCGTATCAACCGGTGGTAGCTCCGGTTCGCTGGGAGCCCCCCGGGGACTGCCGAGCATTTGCATAGTGGAGGCAACGATCTCGGTGGTCCATCGCTTGTTGCCGTCGCGGTCTTCCCATGAGCGGGTTTGCAGTCGTCCTTCGATGAAGATCTGCCTGCCCTTGGTCAAATACTCACCACAAATTTCCGCCAGTCTTCCCCAGGCAATCAGCCGATGCCATTCGGTGCGTTCACCCTTTTCCCCACTTTTGTTGGTCCAAACCTCGTGGGTGGCCAGCCTCATGGTAGCCTTGGCGGTGCCGCTGGGGGTGTAACTCAATTCCGGATCTGCTCCCAAGTTGCCGATCAGAAGTACGCGATTCAGTGATGCCATACTTACCTCCCTTCAAGCTGAGACGATTCTATCACAGAGAGCTAGAAGAACAAGCAGGAATTGACAAGCCAAAATGTCAGACTGTAAACCCTAACGTTGCATACCCAAACCGGTAAAAATTGCTGCGCTCGCGTGATAGTCCCGCCGGTGGCGGGACGAGCGTGCTCGGAACAGGATCTCACGTACGTCAAGTACTGTTCATCCTGTCCCAGCCTGCGCGCGCCCACATCTGGCGCGCTCTGACGCGTTTTTCCTCGGCGTGGGTATGCAACATGAGGGTAAACACAGACGGGCGGGACGGATACTCATTGGATTCCAGTTGGGATATAGTACCTTTTGAGTGAGGCCGAACCACAAGGTTGGCAGAATTCTTGCTTGTACAAAGACAGACTTTCAAAGAAAGACACAAAGGAGCGAGGAGGTACGATGTCCAATCGTATCCGAAGATTTTTCGGCATCGACATATGGTTGGTTGAGGTTGATCAACTGCCACGCCTCAAAGGCTTCCTTTATAAGCAATTGCAGCTTGCGATCTACGTTTGGCGGGAGTTCTGGAGGGACAACAGTTTGCTGCGAGCTTCCGGCCTCACCTATACCACACTCCTAACCCTGGTGCCTCTTCTGGCTCTTATGTTCGCATTGTTGAAAGGGCTGGGGGTGCAACGAGCCCTGGAACCCTTCATTCTTGAGAGGCTCACCGGTGGCTCCCACCCGGTCACTGAATACATTATGGAATACGTCTCCCGTATCCATGTGGGTTCCCTGGGTACCCTGGGAATAACCTTTCTTTTCATTACCATGATTCTGGTACTGACCAACATTGAAATGGCCTTCAACCAGATCTGGGAAGTGGATCGCGGCAGACCCTGGCTGAGAAAATGCAGCGATTATCTGGGCTTGGTGGTGATCCTGCCAGTAGCCATGTTTGTGGCCGTGAGTCTGACAACCTTTGTAAAGAGCCATCTCGTAACCCAGCAACTTTTATCCATAGACTTCCTGGGTCGACTTTATGTGTATGTGCTAAAATTGGCTCCATTTTTTGTGATGTGGTTGGCCTTCTCTTTTGTCTATCTTTTCATGCCCAACACGCGGGTGAACCCGATCTCCGCCTCCGCCGGCGGGATCATAGGTGGAACCCTCTGGCAGTTTTCGCAGTGGGCCTATATTCACTATCAGTTTGGCTTTCGAACCTATGGTGCTATCTACGGCGCTCTTTCACAGCTTCCCGTGCTCCTCATATGGGTCTTCGTCAGCTGGGTCATCCTCCTATTAGGCGCAGAGATCGCTTTCGCCCACCAGAATCTGGCAAAGTTCCGTTTAAAACAGCGGTGGCGAGCGCAGCCCACCGGAAATAAGAGTTATTGGGGACTGCAGTTACTCCTTTTGGTTGGTAAATGTTTCGAGGCGGGCAAACCGCCGCCAACAATAATGGAACTGGCAGAAAGAATGCAAATACCGGCGGAGGAGACGAGGGCGATCACGGAGCGTCTTGAGAATCTAGGAGCTCTCAAGGCGAGCGGGGAGAATGGATTTGAAGTCCTGCCGGCAATAGACCTGAAGCGCCTTATGGTTTTTGATCTAGTGGAAGGACTCGAAGAGAGGAAGTCAATCGAGGGCGCCACAGTCCCGAACGGCTACGGGGATATTATACAAGAAATTCTCAGCCTCGTCCGTGAGCAGGGAAGAGAGGGAGTTGAAGGTCTGAGTGTGGCCGATTTGCTAACCAAAACCGAAGAGGAATTCGCCGACAGCGAAGATGACACTGATGACCTTAGCGCGGAAACTGACGAAATCACAGACGTGGTGGACGATTTTAGAGAAAAATCTGGTGAAGTCAGTGAAGAACCTGATGTAAATCAGGTGGAGAAGTGAGTGGCCACAGTGGCCACATCAGCCAAATGGGGGGGGTCTAAATACGTCTTTCTAAGCTTTGCCACCCTGGTGAGAGAAAGAGCCAGACCTTGCGGGTCGAGCATCCCACGATTCAAACCATCCAAAACGACTTCCGCTGTCAGATGCATTTTTTCCAAATCGTTACAAACCAACAGCAGATCAGCACCAGCCTGTAAAGCCGCGATTGGAGCATCCGCCTGAGAATATCGCTCAACAACCGCCCCCATTTCCAGGTCATCGGTGATGAGCACACCATCAAAGCCCAGTTGAGCCCGCAGTAAGTTGTGGAGAATGGTAGGAGAAAAAGTGCCAGGGTTTTCTGAATCAAGCGCCGGGTAGAGGGTGTGAGAGGTCATCACACAGGCCACATCTGCCTGGATGGCAGCTCTGAAAGGGGGTAGATCAGTGCGTTCAAGTTCTTCTCCGTCAGCTGATACCACTGGGAGGTCGTGGTGTGGATCATTGTGGGCGCGCCCCAGTCCAGGAAAATGTTTGGCAGTGGCCATTATATTTTCATCCTGAGTTGCGCTGATGGCTGCAATACCGCATTGAGTCACCAGGGAAGGGTCATCTCCGAAGGACCGCCGCTCCATTACCCCAGCTGAACCTGAGGTGTTGACATCCAGAACCGGTGCCAAATTCAGATTCAAACCCACCTGGAACATTTCACGGGCGGTGAGCCGTGAGTAGTGGCGCACCGACTCACAGCCACCTCTGCCCAGGCTGACAGCATCCGGAATTTGAGTGAAGGGTGGCCCCATTCTGGCTACAGAGCCCCCTTCTTGATCCACAGCCAGCAAAAGGGGACGTCCGAGTTTCTGCAAGGCAAGCGTCTGAATATCATGGGTTAGCTGAGCCAGCTGCTCAGGGGCACTGATATTTCTGCTAAAAAATATGAGACCTGCTGGTTGTAAATCGCGGATGTGGGCGGCCAATGAAGCACTCATTTCTTGTCCCATAAAACCAACCAGCAACAACTCGCCAAGCCTTTCCTGAAGTTTCATTGCGGAAGAACCTCACTCTGCGAACTAATAAACGAGCAGAAGAAAGTTACCGCGAAGCTCACAAAGGGCACAAAGAGAAACTTGCCAACATCTTAACCTTTGTGGTCTTCGTGTTCTTCGTGGTGGTACACTGGTTTCAAGCGGTCCATTTGCTCCCGCGGACAACATCTGCTATATGACGCAGAGAATCATTATATATAAGCCGCAGTTTGTCCAGTGATTAGATTGAGGCATCCACTGCTGCGCGGGCATGACAATGGCTGCTGAAATTTCGTAGCAGCAGTCTTTGGCCACTTTTCGGTGAGAGATGAAATCTTTCAGAGCGATGATTTTGGCTGCTGGTTTGGCGACGCGACTCCGGCCCTTGACCCTGAGCAGACCAAAGGTGTTGGTTCCAGTGCAGGATCGGCCGTTACTAGACTGGCTAGTTGCCTATCTTTGCTCAGGCGGGGCAGAGGCGGTGATAGTCAATACCTATCATCTCAGTGAAAAGCTGATAGATTATGTTGAGAGGTCGGACTTCCCCATTCCTGTGCACCTGCGGGTAGAAAAGACATTGTTGGGGACGGGTGGCGGCATCCGCAATGTTACGGATTTTTGGGATCAACGTCCTTTGGTGGTTATCAATGGGGATATTCTCAGCGCAATTGATCTCCAGGCGGTGCTTCGTAGTCATGAGGACTCTGGTGCTGCTGTAACATTGGTTCTGAAAGATGAGCCGCTGTTTAATGGGGTAAAGGTGGCCAGTGACGGCCGTGTCCTGGGTTTCAGCGGCAGCTCTGAACAGCACCTGGCCTTCACCGGAATTCAGGTGCTGGAGCGCAGGGTGCTCGCTGGGATTCCGGCTGGCACCCCCTTGTCCATCATTGATTGTTACCTCCAACTCATTGCCAGGGGAGAAAAGGTAATGGCTCACGTGGTCCAGGATGAGTTCTGGCGAGAGCTGGGGAGCCTGCACGGGTATCTCCAGATGCATGAGGAGCTTTTCCGAATGGCAAGAGCTCCGGTGCCAGGACTTCAGGTTGACGGCAAAGCAGTAGTGCATGAATCTGCTCGTCTTGGCTCAGGAGTTCATTTTGATGGCATGGTCTGCATCGGGGCCGGATGTAATCTGGAGCATGGAGTTGGGATTCAGAGGAGCGTTATCTGGGAACAGGTTACCATTGGAAGTGGTTGCTCGATCCGAGACAGTATCATTGGTGACGGAGTGGTGGTTACGGAGTCCCTGGAGGGAGTAGTGGTCGGCGCGGAGGTTAAAGCTAGGCTGGCAGGAGGCAGCTAGCAGCAGGCAGCAGAAGTTTTCGTTATCGGTTATACGTTGTTAGTTATTAGGAAAGAACACCTATCTGTCCAAGAAGACCGAATAACGATTAACGGATAACTCTGGCTTAGCTGTTTAGGAGCTGTGTGCTTCGCGCCATGCGGCTTTAGAGAGTGGGGCATTTGCTTTGAAGAAGAAAACAGAGTTCCCAAAAAGCCGAGCTGAAGAGTTGATTCGGGAGAATACCGCACTGAGTGGATCTTTGCGCTGGCAACCGCTTCATGGCGACGGGTCGGAGCGTACTTTCTATCGGGTGGCCACCCAGCAGGAAAGCCTGCTCTTGATTTGGAGCCCACCAGGAGATGAGACCTTTCCTAATGAGAACGATTCTTACGTTTACATGGGCCGACATCTGCTCCAAAAGGGTGTCCCTGTACCAGAAATCTATGGTTACTACCGCTCAGAGGGGTTGACTCTTGTTGAAGACTTGGGCTCGGTTCATCTTCAGGATGCAGTGGTGTCAGATGCTGAGCGCTTGACCGCTCTCTATGGCCAGGCGACTGACGTGCTCCTGAGGATGCAAGTACGAGCCACCGAGGGTCTGGAAACGCGACATTGTTTTGATACTTCCGTATACAACCAACAATTCATCATCGAACGGGAGTTGGAATACTTCAGGTGGAGTTTTTTGGTGGGAGCACTCGGACTGGAAATAGATTCTAACTATGTGGAGCGAGACTTTTCCCTTTTGGCGTCGCAGGCGGGAGAAGGGGACGGACAGCTGTTTTTCCTGCACCGAGATTTTCAGTCACGCAACCTCATGTTGAAGGGTGATCACCTCTACCTCATAGACTTTCAGGGCGCGCGTTTAGGTCCCCCTCAATACGATCTGGCGGCACTCCTTTTAGATCCCTACGTGCAACTGCCGGAGGCGATTCAGCAAGAGTTGTTGACAGCATACAGCAGAGCATTCAGTATGTTGACCGAAAGTTCAGTTGATGAGTTTCTGCAGAAATACCCTCATGTCGCACTGTGCCGCAACCTGCAGGTGCTCGCCGCTTTTTCCTTTTTGACTCGGATCAAGGGAAGATTACATTTCGCCCGATACATTATGCCGGCCTGGAATCGACTCCGGCAGCAATTGGCCGAACCACCATGTTTGGAGTACCGAACTCTGGCCGGTGTGGTGCAGTCTCAAAATGATGAAACCGTTGTTGAGGTTGCGGCCAGGCTGGGTCGGGAAGCGCAGAGCGAAAACATCTTAAAGCGTAGGTAGAAGGTAGAGGGCAGGGGGGACATTTCGGATTTCGGATTGCGGATTTAAGAATGAGAAGTGAAATTCGCAATCCGAAATCCGAAATCGGAAAAATGACCAAGGGGTGCGCGGGCAATACCAATGCTAGAAAAACATACGGACAACAGCACTGTGAGTTCCACTCCCATCGTGGTCATAGTGGGCCGGCCGAATGTGGGCAAATCCACGCTGTTCAATCGGCTCTGCCGGGATCGACGGGCACTGGTGGACGACACACCTGGAATCACTCGCGATCGTCTCATAGCCGAAGTGACCTGGAGCGAACGTTCATTCTGCCTGGTGGATACCGGGGGGATAGAGGAAGGAGAAGGTGAGACCCCTATCAAAATGCAGGTGCGTGAGCAGGCACAAATGGCGGTGGAAGAGGCGGATTTGGTAATCTTTCTGGCTGACGGTAAAGAGGGCGTACATCCTGGTGACACAACGGTGGTGGATCTTTTGAGGCGCTCCAACAAGCCGGTTCTCTATGCGGTAAACAAAATCGACGGCCCAGAACAAGAAAGTGCTACCTACGAATTCTATAGACTTGGCCTGGAGAGGATTTTTCCCATTTCGGCTGCTCACGGCTACGGCCTCAGGGATATGATGGATACCCTGGTGGAGGTGCTTCCTCCTGAAACGGCTGAGCAGGAGGGGACGAGAGGGATCCGAGTAGCAATTATTGGTAGGCCGAACGTGGGAAAGTCTTCTTTGCTAAACCGCATCTTGGGGTCGGAACGGGTTTTGGTAAGCGATATACCGGGTACAACCAGGGATGCCATCGACGTCAGCCTCACCCTGAATGATCAAGAATATCTTCTCATCGACACCCCTGGCATTCGGAGGCGCAGCAAGACCAGGGAGAAACTTGAAAAGTTCAGTGTGCTCAAAGCCTTGAAGAGTATTGACCGGTGTCAGGTCGCGGTTTTGCTGCTGGACGGGTCTGAGGGCGTTACCGCCCAGGATGTGCGTATTGCTGGATATATTCACGAGCGGGGACGCGGTGCAATTGTGGCAATCAATAAATGGGATCTGGTGCAGAAGGATCCAAAGAAGGTCGCAGAGTTCACTGATTCCGTGGCCGAGGCTCTTAAATACATGCCCTATGCTCCTCAGCTCAGGATCTCTGCCTTGACAGGGAAACGAGTGTCAAACTTGCTTCCTACCTTGAATACAGTCTACTCCCAGTATTGCCTTCGGGTGCAAACAGCGGCCCTGAACGAGGTTCTGGTTGCTGCAGTCTCACGTCATGAACCACCCATGCATGGCAGCAGGCGAACGAAGATTTTCTACGGAGTCCAAGTTAGCACTCAGCCACCTACTTTTGTCCTATTCGTCAGTCATCCGGCGGCAATCCACTTCTCCTACCAACGTTATCTTACGAATCAAATTAGAAGAGCATTTTCATTGGACGTGACCCCTTTGCGCTTAGTTTTTCGGAAAAGGGGAGGGAGGAAAGGGAAAAAGAAGAGGTGACTGGAGATTGCGGATGTGGGATGTGCGATGTGAGATGTGGGATTTAACCCGTCCGCCTCGGGCAGACGATGGCGGGCAGGGAATGTGGATTGCAGAATGATAAATGACAGAGGTGAAATATTCTATTCGCAAGGCGCCATAAGTCTCGTCTCCGCGTCTCGGTCTTTCCGCGTCCCCGCGTCGATTCGTACCGGTTTTTTCCTCGTGTGCTTTGTCCTGCTCCTATGCTGTGGTGAGAAAAGAGAACCCCCAGCCTGGAGCGGTCCCGCAAAGATTGCAGTTGTAGTACCTAATACTGGCCCCTTGATGGAGGAAGGACAGATGCTGCAGTTCGGGGCACTTTTGGCAAGCCGGGAAGCCGAGAGCAGAGTGGCCGATCTCAACCTGGAAGTGGTAGTGTACGACTCACCTTGTGATCCTGACGGGGGTGTTGCTGCTGCCAAGCGCTTGACAACCGATGGAGCAGTAAGTGCAGTGATAGGCTATCTGTGCGCTGAGACACTTCGCGCTGTTCTGCCTATTTACCAGCATGCACATCTTGCGCTTATTAATCCCACCGTTTCTGCTGAATATGTCCGACAGGATGAAACCCGAAACCTATTTTCTCTGCTCTATGGGGATGGCGACCAGGCCGCATTTCTGGCTAACTATGCGAAAGAGGGTCTTGGCCTCAATCGGGTCGCGATTCTCAGAGACGAGTCTGCCTATGGCCATTTACTCAGCTCCTCATTCGATGCGGAAGCCACACGGCTGGGTCTGGAGTTGGTGGCAAATGTCGCA
>CBFDBW010000093.1:0-8491 GCA_965603145.1 uncultured Syntrophobacterales bacterium | reverse complement strand
CGAAATAAATTCAAATTCTCAAAATCAAAATGACCAAAACGTATCTGGACTTCAATTGACAGCCTGTTTTGAACATTTGAGCATTAGGATTTCGGATTTGCTTCGTGCTTCGGATTTCGAATTTCCTCAGCTTTGATATTCGTCTTCGTTAGCCCAATCTATGATTCAGTGAAGAGTTAGTTCCTCTCCTCTGCTTCCTTAGTTGGGCTGAGGCTGCCGTCTCGCATGTGCAGTTTCCGGGTGGCATAGGAGGCGGCTTCGCTGCTATGAGTGGCGAGAATGAAGGTGGTACGATGTCTGTCTCTGAGTCTGGCCATTGTCTCCATGACCTGATGACCAGTACGCGAGTCCAGATTACCGGTAGGTTCATCCGCCAATACCAGTTGCGGCTGATTGATCAGGGCCCTAGCAATAGCCACCCTTTGCATTTCGCCGCCGGAAATCTCGTGAGGATAGTGATTCTGACGCTCCGCAAGGTCCACATCGCTGAGCAGTTCTTGCACTCGAGCTTGAATCTCTCTCTCTGATTTTCCTTGAAGGCTATAGGGGAGAGCCACGTTTTCAGCAACAGTAAGGATAGGTATTAAATTAAAAAACTGGAAAATAATCCCTACCTGGTCGCGGCGATAGCGGGTCAAATCCGCGTCAGCCAGTTGGGATATTTCCTCTCCATTCACGCTGATCGTGCCACTGTCGGGTCGGTCCAGCCCGCCGATCAAACCCAAAAGGGTGGTCTTGCCACAACCACTCTTGCCCATGATAGCCACGAATTCACCGGGCTGAATGGCGAGTGAAACGTCATCTACGGCCACAATGCGCTGCTGGCCCAAAGTGTAAGTTTTAGTAACTGAATCCAGCTCAATCATGGACTGGTATCTTTGTAGGTCGGGTGGTTCCGCCATTGGCGGGTTCACCCGACTTTATTCGGAGTTCATTATTTTGTCGGATCAACCCCGCTCGCGCGGGAACGATCCGACCTACGATATTCTATGCTCAGTGGCATAGAGCATAGCGTGAAAAGAGACAAGATGGATAATTGACGCTATGCGCTTAGCGCTTCGCGCCATGCGACTTAGCCCAAAGAAGTAAAGTCAATGAGATTAACGCGTTCGGGGAGGGACTTAATGACTTCCGCCGCCAGATCAAAGGCTTGCTTCACCCCATCTAGAATGGCAGAATCGCTGCTGGCCATAACGCCCTTACCACCTATAAGCTGTTTCTCAGGTACCTTAAGGGCCTGAGCATCACCGGTCAAATTCCAACTTTTCAAACCGGAGCGAAGTATAGCAGCGAGTTCACCGCTCTGACGAATGGGAGCATCTAGAAAAAAAATGGTTTCAAGTGGTGGGTGTCTGTGGAGTAACCGGAAAATGTGGTCTATCGCTTCATGCGTTAAGGAAGAGATACGATACCGGTGGGAAATGCCCGCCACATCACGAATCAAGCCGTCATTGGCAGCAATGAGCTGCCGCCCTGCAAACCTACTCTCTGTGGTAATTATGACATTGTGCCCATCCACCAGCAGCTTGCGATCAACCAACTTTTCTGGGCCTACAAGACGCTCACGCCTTTGCTTCGCCTCCTCCCGAGCAAAAATACCGCGGTGCAGGACTTCCCGGTGAAGTCGATCCAGATTGTATCGATTACCAACCAACTGGAGGCTAGCACTGCGGGGATATCCTCGGTCCAAGAGATAAAGGAAATCCGCTGCCGCTAGGTGCAGCCTATCGTGGTCCAGTTCATCCATCCTATCTCCCAAGGGCCCCTTGGCAGCGAACCGACATGGAGACGCGGGGAAAAGGCGACACGGGGACCCAGGGCAGTCCTGTTCAAGTCGAAAAAAATCGCGGCTACCTGCCCACCATCGCGAGCCGCTCAGGCGAGGCGGGCGGGAAAGCCGCTCCCACAAGCTTTGCAGAAAGCTCAAATCACTATTGCACAGTCTTTTGATTCCGACTACATGCCTTGTTCTTGCAATTGTTTAAATAGCTCTTCTTGTTCTGGAGTCAGGGACTTCGGTAGACGCACGATAATCTTTACATAAAGATCACCCCGGCCCGTCTTATTGAACCGAGGTACGCCGTGGCCCTTGAGCCGCAATTGCGTGTGGCTCTGAGTTCCTGGGGGCACCTTGAGACTGAGCGTCTTGTCATCAAGAGTGGGGACTTCTAGCTGTGTACCCAAAACCGCCTGGGTGAGAGTGATCTCCCGACTTGTAATGAGGTTGTCGCCTTTACGGTCGAAGACCGGGTGACGCGCAACCAGGATCTTGATAAGTATGTCACCCGGGGGTCCTCCCCAGGCACCTTGCTGCCCTTTTCCGGCAATGCGAAGCTTCTTGCCGGAAGAGATTCCAGGTGGGATTTTCACCGTAACTCGCTCAACCCCGACGCCTTTGTTGAAGCCGGCCACCTTGGAACCGCCAAAAACCGCTTCTTTCAAGCTCACCTGCATGTCCATAACCAAATCGGTACCTTTTTGGGGCTGCTGGGCAGTGCGGCCGAAAGGACCGCCAGAATAATATCCACCTCTGCCGGAGGGTCGTCTTCCACCCATTCCTCCGAAAATGCGGCCTAACACATCCTCCGAGCCGAAACCGAATTCCCTGAATACTTGGCCGAAATCGAAACTACTAAAAATGTCTTCCTGGCTAAAACGCTGTTGAAAGCCGTCAGCGCCGAACATATCGTACTGGCGACGCTTTTCCTTATCGCTGAGCACAGCGTACGCTTCATTTACTTCTTTGAAGCTCTCCTCTGCCTTTTTGTCTCCTTGGTTTTGGTCGGGGTGGTATTTCATTGCCAGCTTACGATAGGCTTTCTTGAGGTCCTTGTCACTGACATCCTTACTCACACCAAGGATTTTGTAGTAGTCTTTGCCTGCCATTATCTATTCTCTAATTTGGGTAAGTTCTCCGCGTTCAAACAACCGCAACTTATTATATTATCAAGGGTTGCTACCGGTTGGCAAGGGCAGCGTTGCTGTACTAGGTACCACTGATCAGCGAGACGAGCGAGACGAGGTTTATTAAATATACCCGCCCTCCCGTCTCGCCCGACATCTCGTCTCGCAGCGCTATGCCCCATGCTCATCTGATACCTACAAAGTGGCGAGAAACTTCATTATTGAGGCATTTACCTTGAAAGGATTCTCCACCATCACCATGTGGCCTGCCCCTTCTATGATCCTCAAGGTGGCTCGCAAGAGATTATCGGCAAGGTAGTGGGAGTATTTGGAAGGTGTCATAATGTCCTCACTCCCGCAGACTACAAGGGCAGGATGTTTGATACTGCTGATTTTGCTCAGTCTATCAAACTCATTGCAGGCCTTGAAATCATCCAGCATGACTTCCGGCTGCTCAGTAAGTAGTTGCTCCAAGCCCCACTTGAGGACTTTATCCGAGGTCCCAGGCCCGTAGCACCACTGCACCAACTGCGATGCCGTGGCCTCAAAATCAACTTCTATTCCTTGGAAAATTTCGGAACTGACCCTGAGCCGTGCCCCACTGCCAATGACTATCAGGCCATCCATCTCCTCAGGGTATTCGATAGCCGCCTCAATAACCACGGCCCCGCCCATGGAATGGCCGGCAAGAATAGGCCCACTCAATTCCAACCGTTGTATGAAGCGTATGAGCCAACGGCTATATTCAGCAATTGTGATGCAACCTGCGCCATGACTTTGACCATGGCCTGGAAGGTCCAGGCAGATGGTGTTTACTCCCCGATCCAGACCTCTCCGTTGGTTCTGCCAGACCATACCATTGCCCCCGGCTCCGTGGACAAAAACAATGCTACGCCTCTCAGGGGCTACTCCATTGACTCCAGTCAGGTAGTGAATTGCGCGTCCGTCGACTTCTACAGTTGGCATTAAGATGGTCCTTGTGCAGCATTTTGGTGGATTAAGCGAAGTGAGTCCACCAAAATGCAAGGGCGAGTCTTCCCCAAAAAATAGTAGGGCGGGTCTCCGCACCTGCCAAGTAATCCTTTCACAGTTAATTACAAAATCCCCCTCGGGAGGCTGTCCGACAACGTCATTCTGAGGCGTCAGCCGAAGAATCTCTAAGTAGTAAGTACATAAATTCATGAGATTCTTCGCTTCGCTCAGAATGACAAAAGCAGGCATTCGGTGGGTTGTTGGACAGCCTCTCGGTCCCCCTTTAGGAAAGGGGGATGGTTTAGAGTGATTCCAATAAATTTCCCCCTTTGATAAAGGGGGGATTAAGGGGGGATTTTTTTGGGTTGGCCAGTACGGAGGCCGGCCCTACTCAAACAAAAGAGGTTCAATGCTATTTATTCGCTTTAAGCTTCCGCAGTTCTTCGGCGCGCAACTCCTTACGCAGCACCTTACCTACCAATGTCTTGGGTAACTCCTCGCGAAATTCCACTAGACGGGGAAGTTTGTAAGCTGCGAGTTTTTCCTTACAGTGGGCAATGACCTCTTCTTCGGTAAGAGTTTCTCCGGGCTTGAGCACCACAAAAACCTTGACGGTCTCGCCCCGGTATTCATCAGGAACACCAATGGTTACCGCGTCGGCAATCTTGGGATGTTCGTAGAGGACTTCATCAATATCTCGTGGATAGATGTTGAAACCACCGGCGATGATCATGTCTTTCTTGCGGTCGACGATGAAGACGAAGCCATCTTCATCAATGTGAGCAATGTCTCCAGTATAGAGCCAGCCATCCTTGAGGGTCTCGGCGGTTTCTTCGGGCATATTCCAATAGCCCTTCATTACTTGCGGGCCCTTGATCACCAGTTCCCCAGTCTGCCCCATCTGCTCCTCTTCTGTGCCGGTCTCCAGGTCCATGATCCGGACGTCTGTGGAGGGGAGGGCAATACCAATGCTTCCCGCTTTGCGTTTACTTTTAACTGGATTCACGTGGGTCACGGGTGACGACTCGGTGAGGCCGTAGCCCTCCAGGATTACGCTGCCGGTCAGTTCTTCAAAACGGTTCATGATCTCCACCGGCAGGGGAGCGGAGCCGCTGACCACGTAGTTGATGGAAGAAAGATCGTACTTAGAGATCTCGGGGTAATTGACAATGGCGGTGAGTATAGTTGGAACCAGAATCGCAATGGTCGGCCTAGTCTTGGTGATGGTCTTGAGAAAATCTTTAATTTCGAAACGAGGTACCAGGGTCATGGTGCAGCCCATGCAAACAGGCCAGTTCATGACCGCAGTCATCCCAAGGACGTGGAATAGGGGGACCACACAGAGGAAACGCTCATGGCCGCGTCTTAGCTCCGTCAGCCAACTAGTAATCTGCGCCACGTTGACCGCCAGATTACTGTGAGTGAGCATCACCCCCTTTGCAACCCCGGTGGTGCCACCGGTATACTGGAGCAAGGCCACTTCAGCCATAGGCACTTCTGGTCGGGGTGGATTGCCAGGACTGTTCTTCAGCAGTCCTTTGAACGGGTGGATGGAACCGGAGTAGGGAACCTTCATATTGAGTTTCTGCTTCTTAGCCTTGAGGGGGTAAAGCAAATTGAGAGGAAAGGGGAGGTAATCCCGGATACTCGTGATAACGAGGTGCTCCACCTCGGTCTCTTTCCAGACCTTGTCGATGCGTGGAAACAGATGATCCAGACCCACCAGCACTTTGACCCCAGCATCGTTGAACTGATGGATCATCTCCCTTTCCACGTACATAGGATTGGTCATTACCGCCACGCCACCAATACTGAGAACAGCATAATAGCTGATGATGGTTTGCGGACAATTGGGTAGCATAATGGCGACCCTGTCCCCGGGTCTTACCCCCAATTGACTGAGAGAGGCAGCAAACCTGCTGACCTGATCAGCCAACTGCTGGTAAGTGAGTTGGGCCCCTACGAACTCGGTGGCTGTAACCTGAGGAAAGTCTCGAGCTGCTTTCTCTAATTGTCTGGGAAGCGGATCCTCAGGTGGATCAATTGCAAAAGGAACACCCTTGTCATAAAACTGGTGCCAGGTCTTTTCCATGGCTATACCTCCCTGAAATTTTTTGTCGCAGAGACTTCAGACCCGCCCGCCTCGCCTGAAGGCGAAGCCGATGGCGGGCAGGAAACGCAGAGATAGCATAGTAATGATGACAAGCGTTCTGATTTACCTGACTTGGGCGAGTTGCACTGCTGACAAGTTACCACATATCGATAGGAGAGGTCGAGAGTTTCTTTGAGGGAACTGTGACGGGGGACGTTGGTACATCGCGGGTTTACTCTTTCTCTGAGGTAACAGTCTGGACCAAAATTTCTGCTATGTCGTATACCTTCACCTTTTCATCCATATCGCAGGTCTTTAGCCCGTCTTCGAACATGGTGGTGCAGAAAGGGCAGCAGACCCCTATAATATCCGGCTCCAGTTGCAGTGCCTGGCCAGTACGGGCGTCGTTGATCTTCTGATCTCCCAAAGTTTCCTCCATCCACATTCTGCCGCCACCTGCGCCGCAGCAAAAAGCCTTGTTACGGCTTCGATCCATTTCGGAAAACTTCAGCCCGAGAATAGAATTCAGCACAGTTCGCGGTTCTTCGTAAAGATCATTATATCGACCCAGATAACACGAGTCGTGAAAAACCAAATTCTTCTCCATGCCTTGTTGTGGCTGCAATTGCCCCCCTTTTAGCAAGGTGGCAAGAAACTCGCTGTGATGGTAAACCTCCCAATTAGCGCCGAACTGGGGATACTCATTCTTTAGACAGTTATAGCCATGCGGGCAAGCGGTTATGATCTTTTTCACCCCATAAGAATTAATTATCTCCACCAGCTCGGTGGCCATGCTCTGAAAGAGATACTCGTTGCCGAGCCTCCTTGCCGTTTCACCGCAACACTTCTCCTCTGCCCCAAGAATACCAAAGCTCACCCCGGCCTCATTGAGGAGTGTCACCAGAGCGGAACTGATCTTTTTGGCCCGTTCGTCGAAACTGCCGGCACACCCCACATAGTAGAGATATTCCACCTGGGAGTCCTCGGCGAGAGTTTTTACCGGCAGTCCTTTGGCCCAATCTCCCCTGGTGGCGAAACCCAGACCCCAGGGATTGGAGTTGGTTTCCCAATTCCGCATTACATTCTGGACCTCGGGGGAAAAATTGCTTTCCATGAGAACCAAATAACGACGCATATCAACGTACTTATCAATGTGTTCTATGAATACCGGACAATTCTCAATGCAGTTGCCGCAGGTGGTACAGGACCAGAGCTCATCGTGCTGACAGATGTCTCCTATGAGAGCTTTGGCTAACTCACCTTCAGGGTTGGCTATAGTAGCTTCCGCCGCCCCTTGCTGCGCCAGCAGCATTTTGCCCTTTGCTTGCAAATGTTCTTTGAGATGGTGGATGGTTAATTTGGGACTCAAAGGTTTACCGGTAAGAGTGGCAGGGCAGTTATCCGAGCAACGGCCGCATTCTGTGCAGGCATAGAGATCCAAGAGCTGCTTCCAGCTGAATTCCTCGATCCTTGAAACCCCGTACGTTTCTGCCGTTTCGTCCTCCAGATCCATCTTGCTGAGTTCGCCGACTGAGCTGAGTCGACGGAAAAATACATTTGGAATCGCCCCAAGCAGATGCAGATGCTTGGAGAAGGGAATATAGATGAGGAATCCCAGGATAACTACGGTATGACCCCACCAGCAGAAACTGTACCAAGCCTGCAAACCCTCTTTAGTGAGCCCCGCAAAGAGACGAGAGAAGGCAACCGAGACGAATGCCAACCTGGGAAAGTATTGACTTGCCTCCCCTTGGGCCAGAAGATATTCCACTGCCCGCGCCCCAAAAAGAAGTACGATTAAAAGAAGGATGAGACCAATGATGATGCAGGCATCTTGGTTCACTGCCTTCTGATCCTCGTATCTGAGACGTTCGGGTTTAACCACAAAGCGTCTATAGAGCGCCACACACAAGGCAACTACAACGGCAGCGCAAAACAGGTCCTGAAGTAAATAAAGCAAGCTGCTGAGACCTTTGCCCAGGAATTTCCAATAAGCAAAACCATGGTAAATGCCAACCCCGAATGTCTCTAGGCTGCCAATTGAAATGATTACGAAACCCCAGAAAATGAAAAAGTGACCCCAACCAGCCGGCTCGCGTATCACCCGCCGTTGTCCTAACACGAAGGTCACCACACTCTTGATCCGCTCCGATGTTCGGTCGAATCGGTCTTCGGGCTTACCCAGTCTCAGAATCCGGTACAGCTTGTAAGCGGTGAATACGAAGAACCCATTGGCAGCAACGAAAATCAGGATGAACAGGATATTGGCGGGGAAATGACCCGGCTGCATGGCAGTCTCCGGCTTTACGCATGGCGCCTAGCGCAAAGCGCTAAGCGTAAACGCTCTGCGCTAGGCGCTTTGCGATTAACATGTCGATTTCAATGTCTTCACTTCCTCGATAAATGCAGGGAGAAACTGGAAGAGATCCCCCACTATACCATAGTCTGCCTTGCTGAAGATTGGTGCTTCGGGATCCTTGTTAACCGCGACAATATATTTGCTCGAACTCATACCGGCAAGGT
>CBFDBW010000092.1:0-8532 GCA_965603145.1 uncultured Syntrophobacterales bacterium | reverse complement strand
AGTTGAGTCCAGGATGGACAAGACCAGCCAATTGAAGTATGGCCCATTGACTGATAACTCATAAGTAGGTTTGCCCTAATGCGTATCATTGGCATAGATCCGGGTTCCACGGTTACCGGTTATGGCATTGTGGAACAGGTCAATCTCCGATTGTGTCATGTAGCCAGCGGCCGGGTTGCCTCTCCCGCCCGGATGCCTTTTCACGAGCGGCTGAAAAGAATATATGTGGAATTGGAGAAGGTCATAGCCTGTTACGAGCCTAGGGCTATGGCCGTGGAAGACCTCTTTGTATCCCACAACATCAGGAGTGCACTGAAATTGGGCCATGCCCGTGGCGTGGCTATTTTGGCTGGGTTAAACGCTGATCTTTCCATTGGCGAATATTCTCCGTTGGAAGTAAAAAAGGCACTGGTGGGATACGGCCGAGCCCATAAGACACAAGTCCAGGAAATGGTCCGGACCCTTCTTTGTCTTGACGAACTTCCTGAGTCCAACACAGCGGACGCACTAGCTGTCGCCATTTGCCATCTACATTGTTGCCAGGGAATTGGAAAGCTCACTCACGGGAGTCGACGATGATTGCCCGTATCGAGGGGCGCCTCCACTTCAAGTCACCGGAACACCTTATTATTGACGTGGATGGCATTGGCTACCAAGTCCACGTGCCTCTCACCACTTTCTACGAACTTCCCGATGTCGGAAATACCGTGGCTTTGCACATCCATACCCACGTACGCGAAGATGCCCTGCAGCTCTTCGGTTTTCAGGCGCAAGAGGAAAAAGCGCTTTTTATTCGTCTCATTGGCGTGGCCGGAATTGGGCCTCGCCTGGCGGTAAACATCCTCTCCGGAATCAGTCCCGCTGAGCTGGCCGAGTCTTTGCTGCAAGGTGATCTCGCCAGGCTGATCGCCATACCGGGAGTGGGTCGTAAAACCGCAGAGCGCATAATGTTGGAAATGAGGGACAAACTGCCCGCTTTGGCAGCAGATCGGGATATTGCCTTGTCAGTCAAGAATGCAGCTGCTGAGGCGGTAATTAATGATGCCGTTTCAGCCCTCGTCAATCTGGGCTACAAAAAGGGAGTAGCCCAACGGGCTATTGACCAGGCTCAACAGCGGCTGCAAGGAGAAATGACCCTTGAGAGGTTGCTGAAGGAGTCGCTCCGCGCGCTAGCTTGAAATTAGTAAGCGGTAAGCGGTGAGCGGTGAGCGGTAAAGGGCAAGCGGTAAAGATAGAGGAGTTAGGAGTCAGAGGTCAGAGGTCAGCAGGCAGATTGCAGCTGACAGCTGGCAGAGAAGATGTTGGAGGTTAAAAGTTAGAGGTTTGAGGCAACAAATCGGACAAAGCAAATGAATAGTGCCTCCAACCTAAAGCGAAGCGCTCCTCCAACCTCCAACTCTATGCTCTATGCTGCGAACGAAGTGAGCTACAACGGATAACGGACCAAGATATGGAAGAACGTTTATTCAATGGAGAAGAACGGGACGAAGAGGTTGGCTTCGACGCCAGCTTGCGCCCTCTCAGCCTTGCTGAATTTGTCGGTCAAGAAAGGATTAAAGACAACCTGAAAGTCTTCATTGAAGCTGCAAGGGGCCGACATGAGGCCCTTGACCACGTTCTTGTCCATGGCTTTCCTGGCCTGGGCAAAACCACTATTGCCCATATAATCTCCCAGGAACTCAATGTTAACATCCGGACGACCTCGGGGCCGGTGCTGGAACGGGCCGGAGATCTCGCCGCCATCCTCACCAACCTGGAATCTCGCGATGTCCTGTTCATTGATGAGATTCACCGGTTGAATTATGTGGTGGAGGAAGTCCTCTACCCTGCCATGGAGGACTTTCAGTTGGATCTCATTATCGGCCAGGGGCCCAGTGCCAGGACCGTAAGGTTGGACGTGCCCCAGTTTACCCTGGTGGGCGCCACCACCCGCGCCGGGCTTCTGACTCCGCCTCTCCGTGATCGCTTCGGGGTGGTAGTGCGCCTAGAGTTCTATAACCCGGAAGATCTCGCTCTTATTGTCAGCCGCGCCGCCAGGATCCTCGGGATCTCCATTGATGAGAGTGGAGCCTTTGAAATCGCCCGGCGATCCCGGGGCACGCCCAGGGTGGCCAATCGACTCCTGCGCCGGGTACGGGACTATGCCCAGGTGCGAGCTGACGGCGTTATTAACCAACCAGTAACCGATGCCGCCCTGAAGATGCTCGGGGTGGATGAAAAGGGACTGGACAAAATGGACCGTAAGATTCTCCTCACCATCATCGAAAAATTTGACGGCGGTCCCGTTGGAGTCGATACCCTTTCAACCGTGGTGGGTGAGGAGAGGGACACTTTGGAAGATGTCTATGAACCTTATCTGATGCAGGAAGGTTATTTGAACCGGACCCCCAGGGGGCGCATGGCCACCCGACTTGCCTACGAACACTTCAACTTATCTCCCAACCGGCAGGTCCAGCAGCCGGAGCTGTTCGAACAAGAGAAGTAGGGGTCTTCAATGATCCTTACCTCATGCGGGAGTCTGCTGGAGTGCTAGATTCACTGAAAATTCCAAATCACAAATCACAAACAAATAACAATGACCAAAATTGTCCGCGCTTCGCTTGGACTCCCCACCCTGCGGGCGGGGCCCCAGTTTCAAAATTCTAAACCTGTTTTTTGTTTTGGTCATTGAATATTGGAATTTGAGATTTGTTTGTAATTTGGTGCTTGAAATTTGATATTTTGCAATACTCCAAGCCCCTTAGCCACCTTTCCCGGCAAAGCCATTGAACTCTGACCTGGTCCTGAGTACCAGGTTTTTTATGACCAAAAAAAGAAGCCGCAAGTATTCCCACCTGCGGCTTTTTGACAAATTCCAGCTAGATTGTCCCGTTAGTGACTCGAGTCCTTTTTGAAATGTTTCATAAGAGTTCGACCCATGGCTGCCATGACACCCATGCCAATTGCTCCAAGCGCACCATAGAAAGCAACAAAAAAAACGGCGTGGCTCGGATCGTGCCATGGTATATCCCAGGGCAGTAAGCTCTGGAGGCTCCGAGCTAATCCAGCACACAGAAGTTCTCCGATGTACATGGTCTCTCCCCTTTTACCACTCGGAAAGGAAACTGCGAAAATAAAATGGGATGTGAAATGATTAGCAAAGTATTTCGTTGCTGTCAATAGAAAAGGCAAAGAGCATAGGGCATAGGGCATGGAGCAGAGGGAAGATTGCAGATCTTAGATTTCAGATTGTGGATTGGGGGGAGGCATAGAGCATAGGGCAGAGGGCATAGAGAAAAAATAGAGTAGCCGGTAGTCAGTATAGAAAGGGAATTGCTTTCTTTCCTTTCTTTTGGATTCTGACTCCCGACTCCTATCTCTTGACATTTGAGAAATGACTTGACAAAAAGGGGAAATAGCATTAAATAAGCGCGTGCATGTGATTTAATTTGCAGACAGGAAAAGAGATTGGACGACCCGTCTAGTAATAGTTGTAGCTTTGTTGTAGTTCAGATGAGCCAGCAAGATCGAGGGCTCGGTTCGGTACGTCTGAAGTTTGTTTCTAAACGACCCTGATGGGTCCTTTCAGATTTGTGCCTACAAGCCCCGAGACCTGATGGTTCGGGGTTTTTTATTGGATTAAATTCTACAATCTGCAATCTAAAATCTAGAATGAAAGGGGGTGGTTACCATGAAAGTCGTAAAGATCAGGGGAAGGAACCGGATCGATGTGAAGAAGAGGGTCCTGGACTACTACTTCTGTAATCGAGACCAGTTGGAGGGATCCTTGAAAGAGTTCTTCAAACGTTGTATTATCGATCCCAACGGCAAAACCGTTATCATTAGGGGGCAATGATGGACACATCCGACTCAAATAACGAACGGACGAAGGAAGGGGATGGAAGCTAGGCTTTATCCCCTTCCTTCATTTCATACCTAAGACTCCTCCAAAGTCCGCCACAAGCGTACAAAATTCTACTATTAAGCATTCAGCCAGCCTCGGACATCAGTCATTTCGTTTATCAAAAGAATCCAGTAGCCAGTAGATTAAGACTCTCTTTTTTTTAAACATTTCGCAATTCGAAATCCGAAATTCGAAATCCCCTCTCTATGCTCCATGCTCCATGCTCCATGCCCTTTTTTTCTTGCCTTTCCGAGGTGAAGTTTTTATATTCTTTGCCGTTATGGGTAAATTCAAACGTCTGAAGAACCAAACCCTGGCTAAGGTCTACACCAAGATTCCCTCGCTCGTGGACCTTTATGCTAAGGGAGCAGAACTGGTGGTCAACACCACCACCCCTTTCTCCCCTCTTGACAAACCCCTTGAACGGTGCCGCCTCGTCCTTGTCACCACAGGGGGCACCCACGCCAGAGACCAGAAGCCCTTTGACATGTCAGACAAAAAGGGTGACCCCTCCTATCGAGAGCTCCCCTCAGACATTGACGTAGAGCAACTGACCATCACCCATGACTACTACAACCATGCCGATGCCCTCGCCGATCCCAATTTAGTACTGCCCATAGAACCCCTGCGGCAGTTGCTTCACCAGGGGATGATTGGCTCGATTGGCCCCAGGTTTTTCAGCTTCATGGGCCATGTTTTGGGAGAGCACCTCAAGACATTGACCGACACCACTGCACCGGAGGTTGCTGCGGCTCTGATTGCCGACGAGGTGGACGCAGCTTTTCTAACCCCAACCTGAGGTCTCTGTAATCAATCCGTTGGATTGATCCAGCGCATCCTTGAAGAGGAGGGAATCTCTACGGTATCCATTTCCCTCAATTTGGCCATTACCAAGAAGGTCAAGCCGCCTCGGGCATTGTACCCGGGTTTCTCGCTGGGTCATCCCCTGGGACGAGCCCATGACAGGGATATCCAGTTGCAGGTACTGCGAGACGCTCTCGGGCTGTTGGAGATGGATTTAGAGCCGGGCGAGGTGGTGATTAAGTCGTACTAAAAACAGGGGCAGACGGCACAAGGCTCAGGGCGCAAGGCTCAAGGTTGAAGAATTCAGAATCCAGTAGGGCAGGCGTCTCTGCCTGCCCAAGAGTGATCCCCAGACAAGCATTCAGTCTCCACTATCCAAAATACGCATTCTGGAATCCGAAATCCGAAATTGCCCCCCTATGCTCCATGCCCTTCACCGCTTACTATTATCTCAACAGAAGGACTCTCAACATCCCGCGGAGGGAAAAGACATCTTCAGGGTCCCTTTGGCCGAGCAATATCTGCCTGGCTACCCCTCGTACGGCCAAGTTGCGAGCGGCCTTTGTAATGAGAAGGTTGGCGAATGACTTGAAGTGGAACAATCTCTGCGCTGCCAGGTAGCCTTGATGGCGTCCAGACAGCTTCTTCCGCAGATCTCTCTCGTAATTTCCCAAAATCCGGCTGGTAAAATCATTTTCCTCAAGAGCCTCGAGGGCAACAGAAGCAGCCACCCGTCCACTTTCCAGGGCACTGCTTACCCCCTCTCCTATAAAAGGAAACGTAAGGCCAAGGGCCTCTCCCAAAACAAGGAGCCCTGGTGCGCAGGATCGTGCACCTTGAAAACCTGTGCGCATTGGGGCTGCTCTGATTGGCTCAATTTGCTCCGCCATTTGTAGATGCCGGGCTAGTGGTTGAACATGTTTATGGAAGCTCGTCAGGTTCTGGCCGAAACGGTCCATTTTCTTGCGGCCATCCAGATAAATACCGCAGCCCACATTGAAAATACCCTGTCCCAAAGGAAACATCCAGCCGTAGCCGGGGAGCAGACGTCGGTCGTAGATAACGACCATGGAGCTCTCATCTATTGTCTCAGTCAGGCGGAAATACCCCCGAACACCAATGGCACTATGATTCCTATTTATCAGGACTCCGAACACCCGCAGGATTCGGGCGTTGGCACCAGTTGCCAGGAGCACCAACCGAGCAGTAATACTAATTTTGTGTCCTTCCTGATCAAATCCTACGGCTCCCACACAGGTTTCATCTCGGACCAGCGGCTCTGATACCGTGACACCGCCCAGAAAGTTGGCCCCTCGGCTACAGGCCTCCTCGAGGAGCAAGGCATCCAGCTCTTTCCGTGGAAGGGTGAACAAATTCCCTTCCAGCTCACACTCAGTCCCATTCGGCGCCACGAAAAGAATGCTACGGATAGGATGGGCCTTTTCTTTCACCGCTGCGTCTAAGCCGACGTTTTCCAAAACTTCCAGGCTATCCTCGAGAAGACCGTCTCCGCAGACCTTCTCTCTCGGAAATGGGCTGCGCTCTACCACCAGGACATTGACTCCTTGACGGGCCAATTCCACCGCAGC
This sequence comes from uncultured Syntrophobacterales bacterium, assembly GCA_965603145.1. GTDB lineage: Bacteria > Desulfobacterota > Syntrophobacteria > BM002 > BM002 > BM002. Next base: position 2,256 of record CBFDBW010000092.1, on the reverse strand, counting down.
CAAGCAGCCTGCCGGTCCGGCACCAACCACCAGAACGTCGGTTTGCAAATCTCGGTTCAAGTCCTCTCCCATCCGGATTGTGAGAGTGAAAATAAGGATTTTTTGACAGGTAATAGTATTATAACTGGTAGGGTAGAAACCGTACAGCGCAAAGCGCTTCGCGCTGCGAGACAGGGTTAAGGCGGGAAAGGCGAGAAAGGAAAAAGACCGGCTCAGCCGTCCGCTTTTGTCAGACAGTCTGGCCGGTCTCTAGCAATTCTAAACCTAATAACCCAGCCTACTCTGTGATTTCAAACTGGAGCTCCTTCAACACGGTTCCCGCCGGATCGAGCACATCCACGCGCCAGGAGCCAATTTCATGGGTTTGAATGATCTTGGAGCTCCAGGTGCGCCAGCTGGCCAAGGTTATGTCAAGGTCTACCCGGGCCCGCTCGGTGGCACCGAAATACCAGACGTGGGTGATCGTAATCGGAGTCTGTGCGCCGGTAATCTTAGTGAAACAGTAAAGGGCGCCAATTGAGGCTGAGAAACTGACGCCGGCATCCACAGGTTCCCGGTCAACCACATCCTGGCAAATGGCAGCCACTGCCACTTCTAGTGAAGGAGCGTCCTGGGCCAGCGCGGCTGGAGGCAGCCATAAGAAGGTGGCAACTACTACCAATAAGACGGCGGATTTGGTGAGGGACTGTTTCATTGTCGCTCTCTCCTTGGTAAAAGGGTTCATAATCTAAGCCAGCATCATTTAAGCACAATGGCTTGCTTCTTGCAAGAATAAAGCACCACTTGGGAAACTTGATAACTGCTTTCTAACATAATAAATCCCCGAAAGAAAGAATCACAAGGGGCTTGGTGATCTTTTTGGGGCAGGGATGAAGCACGGTGGTACGATTTTCTGACCTGGAAAAGAAGGGTGCTAAGAAGGAATCCGAGCCAGAAAGCTCGGTATTTGAGGATCTGTCAGAAGAAGAAAGCCCCTCTCTTGATGCGAACGATTGGTACCAACGTGCCTGCCGGTTTATCGAAGATGTTTTTGGAAAGGCCCGTAATGAAGAGAAGCTGAATCTGAGTGAGGGCGAGGACCTGATCGAGGAGATTGTGCAGGCCTGCCTGCGAGGCAACTTGCCGCAAGAATTACTCATCAAGGCCCAATATGGAGATGAAACCAGCTCGTTCCTCACCAACAAAGCGGTCAATGTAACCGTTTTCGCGATTTTTATGGGCGACACTCTGGGATTGCCCAAGGAACGATTGATGGAGTTGGGCCTCGCAGGTTTGCTCCATGAAATCGGCAAAATCCGGGTGCCTGAGGAAATCCTCTATAAAGACGCAAGCCTCAAAGAGGATGATTTAGCGGTGCTTCGAAAATACCCCCAAGATAGTTTCAAGATACTGCACGGACTCGGTGAAAAGTACCACAACCTCGCCGAATGCGCCCTTCATCTGAACGAGAGGCTAGATGGCAGCGGCTTTCCCCAGGGGCTCCAAGGAGATGAGATCAACCCCTACGCCAGGATCATAGGTATACTAGAGCTCTACGAAGCTATGACCCATAACCGACCCCAGCGACAGAGGTTCACCCACTTCGAGGCGGTGAAGGAGATTATAAAGACGAAAAAACACGCCTTCCAACGTGAACTGCTGAAGGCCTTTCTCAACACCTTCGGCATTTTCCCGCTCCATTGCCTAGTGAAGCTAAATTCCGGAGCCATCGGCAGGGTCATCCAAACCTCTGAAGAACAGCCCTTGCGACCGAAGATAGAGATCATTGTGGATACTCAAAACAAGCGGGTAAAGGTGCAGCGGACGATTGATTTAAGGGAACAGCAGGTTTTATACATTGTAGACGCACTCACGGAAGAAAATCTCAACGCCTGAGGTTTATCATGTACTTAGAACATTGGGATATGAACATTTTACCTTTTGAAAACACTCCTAACCCGTCCTTTTTCTATCCTTCCTCCATGCATAAAGATGCTCTGGAACGTTTGACCTATACTGTCTCCCAGGGAAAAGGGGCGGCTATGATGGTTGGTGGGATCGGTTGCAGCAAAACCATCATAAGCCATGCTCTGATTAATCGGCTTCGCAAAGACCGTTATCGGGTGGTCGCCATGACCAATCCAGCCTTTGAACCAAATGAATTTCTCGAAATGGTCATGAGACTATTCCAGGTCCCCAATGGATATGACCGCTCTAAAGCCGAGATGTTGCATTGCCTTGAAAGTCATTTGAAAAAAAATATTGTGGAGGCCAAAG
>CBFDBW010000091.1:0-8589 GCA_965603145.1 uncultured Syntrophobacterales bacterium | reverse complement strand
CTGCGAAAGATGCAGGTCGGGAAGTGTGATCTCGCCATAGTATCTCACCTTTTATTCTTTAAACCAACACTCCAAAATACCGAGGCGTTCCATGACCGGAGAAAACAAGCAACAGAATTCGGGTCTACTAGGCTGGCTTCTCTTTGTAGTAGGCTTCGCTGGTGCACTGTTTGTTGGTTGGGTTGTATTTCCACAACTTCTTTTTTCTACCCAATACCAGCCCATCAATTACAACCACGCTATCCACCAGGAAGAGGCGGGCATGAGTTGCGAGGATTGTCACTCTTTCCGAGACGATGGAACTTATGCCGGCAAGCCCCAATTGGCTGCTTGCGTTGAGTGCCATGAAGAACCTCAAGGAGAAACCGAAAGTGAGGCAATGCTGGTGTCAGAATTTGTCGAGCCGGAGAAAGAGATTCCTTGGGTTTCCTATTCGCGGCAACCTGACAACGTCTTCTTCTCGCATGGTGCTCATGTGAAGATGGCAGAGATGGAATGCACAGACTGCCACAGAGACGTAAAAGAGGAGACCGAGGCTCCTCCGGTCAAGATCAACCGTCTCACTGGCTACCCCAATGAAATCATGAAAATGTACGTGTGTGAAGATTGTCATGCCCGGGAGCATGTGTCTAACAGCTGTGACGTCTGTCATAAATAGACAACTCGTAGGTTCGGCTATTCCAATAGCGGAGCGAAGCTAACTCGAGGGGAAGGATCTTATGAAATTAGATAGAAGAGCCTTCGTTAAACTGATTGCAGGGGGGGTGGGCGGAACGCTATTGTCGCCGCTGCCGTGGAAAATGGCGGATGACACTGCCATCTGGAGCCAGAACTGGTTCTGGCGGCCTTCACCGAAAAGGGGTGGCGCCACCACGGCAAATACTGTTTGTCAGCTTTGCTCCGGAGGTTGCGGCATCAGGGTTCGGCTCATTAAGGAAAAGCGCGCCGTCAACATTGATGGCAACCCCACCCACCCAGTTAACCAGGGAGGGATTTGTCCCCTAGGCGCTGCCGGACTACAGTACTTGTACGGTCCCAGCCGGATTGAAACGCCGCTGCAGCAAACAGGTAAGCGGGGCGACCTCGAGACTATGAAAGCCATTAGTTGGGATGAGGCCCTGGAGATCCTGGCCATCAAACTGCGCGGCATGAGGCCAAAGGCCAAAGGCCTTGTCTGTGTCAGCGGTAAGCGCGAGGGCACTGTCACTGAACTCTTCGCTCGTTTTCTCCACGCTTACGGCTCGCCGAACTACATCGAGATGCCGGCTGCGGCTGACGCAGAATCGTTGGGGTTGTTCGTTAGCCAGGGCAACAGCGGTCCTCTCGCCTACGACCTGGAAAACGCCAAAATAGTCGTAAGTTTTGGCAGTGGCTACATCGAAGGCTGGGGTTCTCCCAACCGCATGATGATGGCATTTGGTGACTGGCGGAGCAATCCCAAGCGAGATCGCACCAAGATCATCCAGGTGGGGACGAGAGGTTCGCTGAGTGCTTCCAAGGCCGATGAATGGGTGGCTGTTGCTCCAGGTACAGAATCGGCGCTTGCCTTGGGTCTTGCCCAGGTAATCGTGAGTGAGGGTCGCTACGATCGTACCTTTGTAAGCAAATATACGTACGGCTTCGATGAATTCAGAAGGCTACTAAGCCGGAACTACACGCCGGATAAGGTGGCTGCGATCACGGGAGTGGAAAAAGAGAAGATCATTGGACTGGCAAGGGAGTTCGCGGGGACCAAACCGGCCGTAGCCCTGAGTGGCTGGGGACAGGGAAGAATGCAGGGCAGCATATATGATTTCCTTGCGGTGCAGAGCCTCAACGCACTGTTGGGTAGCCTACACAAGCCGGGTGGAGTAACCCGGACGCCAAAGCTACCCTTGGCTCCATGGCCCAAAGTGGTACTGGATGCCAAGAGTCTGGCAGGCGAAAATGAACCCAGATTAGATGGGTCCAATGGGCCCCAGTTCCCCTTGCCTGCGCAGCTTTTCCACAACTTAGTCAAGAACGTCAACGAGGGGAATCTCTACCCGTCAGAAATGCTCTGGGTGTACGAGGCCAATCCCGCCCATGACCTTGCCGATGTCCAGCCCTTCCTGGAGGCCCTGGACAAGATTGGCACCTTGGTCTCCTTCTCTGCATTCATGGACGAAACTACCCAGTTGGCCGACCTGGTGCTTCCGGGTCCGACCTACCTGGAACGTTTGGAAGACGCACCCACACCGCCAGGGCTGCAATACGCGGTTTTTGGCCTAAGCCAACCAATTTTGAGCCCTAGGTTTGAGACCAGACATCCAGGCGAGGTGCTTATTCAGCTGGCAAAATCCCTTGGTGGAAATGTCGGGGCAAGTTTTCCCTGGTCCGATTATGAAACAGCATTGAAGGAGCGGGTTAAGGGACTGGCTGACGCTGGCCGGGGTCAAGTGGCGGATGAACCAGGACTTCAACCGTGGAAAGGCGGCCAGGGCCAACAATTGGCTCCCAACTATGATTCTTTTGATGAACTGTGGGAGAAGCTTACCGAACACGCTTGCTGGTTCGATACCTCCGAGGCCATGCCCTCCTGGGCGGCGGCCTTTACAACTCCCTCGCGCAAATTCGAGTTCTATAGCCAGCAAATGAGGCAGGTTGGCATTAGGGGGAATGATATCACCTACCTGCCGCATTTCAAACCGGTAGAGCCGGCTGGCGATCCGCGTGATTATCCATTACTTCTAATGCCCTACGAGACGATGGCCATCACCAACGGCCCGAGGGCCAATCCGCCCTTTATGACCAAGACGCTCTTTGACTTCGAACTTAAAGGGAATGACTGTTTTGTCGAGGTCAACCCTAAGACCGCTGCCGACATGGGCCTTAAGGAGGGTGATCGGGTCGCACTCCAGACCGAGCGGGGTACGCTCAAAGTCCGTGTCCATCTGACTGGAGCAGCGCGGCCCGATGTGGTTTTTATCCCCTCTGGCCTGGGACACACTGCTTTCGATTCCTACATCAAGGGCAAAGGAGTCAACGCCAATGAGATTCTGGTGGCCCAGCAGGAGCCGGTCACCGGCCTTGCCATCTGGTGGGGAACTCGGGTGAAAATCTCCAAAATATGAGGTAGGAAATGAGTGGGAATAAATCAAGCAAAGTTCGCTACGGCATGGTCATCGACCTGGACAAGTGTACAGGATGTATGGCCTGTTCTGTGGCCTGCCAGCAGGAGAACAGTGTCCCTTTCAGAGAAGATGAGACCAACAAGTTGCGTTCCATCACCTGGATGGAGATATACCAACTCGACAATGGCAAGCCCTATCCGGAACATCGCCAGTCCTATTTGCCCCGACTGTGTCTCCACTGCGACTCATCCCCTTACCCGCCATGTACCTTCGTCTGTCCGGTAAACGCCACGCACCGAGACGAAGAGACCGGCTTGGTGAACCACATTCCGGTACGGTGCATTTGCTGCCGGTACTGCATTTCCGCTTGTTCATACCATGCCCGCTATTTTAATTGGTGGGATCCAAAGTGGCCCAAGCCCATGGAAGAGATGCTCACCCCGTCTGTCTCAACAAGGATGCGGGGGGTGGTGGAAAAATGCACCATGTGCGTCCACCGCTTGCAGCTGGCTAAAGACCGGGCCTATATGGAGGGGCGCCGTGAACTGGAAGAGGGCGAATACGTGCCAGCCTGCGTGGAGGCTTGCCCAGCCAAGGCCATGGTTTTTGGCAACCTGTTGGACTCCCACAGCGAAGTGGCAAAACTTGCCAAGAGCCGTCATGCCTTCCGACTCCTGGAAAAACTTGGTACCGAACCCAAGGTCTATTACCTGAGTAGTCAGGACTGGATTCGTAAGCTGGCAGACAACGTACTTTAGTTTATTAACATCACCATGGAGAAGAGAGGATAACCATGGATTCAGCACTCATCCCTGAAGGGGTAAAGCGGTGTTCGTTTCGTAGTTTCTGCCTCTGGTTGCTGGTGATCTTCGGAGTCATCGGCTGGGGAGTATTGGGAGGGTTCCTGGTCTTGTGGAAGGGACTCAACCAGACCGGCCTCAACGACTCTTTCGGCTTTGGCTTGTATATCACCGCAGACTTGGCAATCATCGCTTTAGGAGCAGGTGCCTTTTTCACCGGCTTTCTCACGTACGTTATCGGCAAAAAGGAGCTCAAAGATATCATCAACCTGGCCGTGGTGGTTGGTTTCATCTGCTACACTGGCGCCCAGGTTGTGCTGCTACTGGAGATCGGACAACCCATCCGGGGCTGGTTTTCTTTCTGGCATCCCAATGTGCACTCCATGCTCACTGAAGTGATCTTCTGTATCACCTGCTACACCATTGTGCTAACCGTAGAATATATACCTTTAATTCTCGAAAACCGACAGTTGGACAAGGTGCCGGAGTTCCACTATTTCAGCCACAATCTGCATGAGATAATGGTGGTGTTTGCGGCCACCGGAACCTTTTTGAGCTTTTTCCACCAGGGTTCCCTGGGTGGTCTCTACGGGGTGATGTTTGCGCGGCCATTCGCCTTCCGCCAGGGATTTTTCATCTGGCCCTGGACCTTCTTTCTTTTTGTAGCCTCAGCGATAGCTTCTGGCCCGGCCTTGACCATCCTCGTATGCAAGATGGTACAGGGTGTATCGCGGAAACAACTGGTGCGGCGTGAGGCCATATCGCTTCTGGCCAAGGTTACCGGGTACCTGCTCACTGTTTACCTCATTTTTAAGTTCCTGGATACCTGGTGGTGGGCAACTCAAACGGCGCCGAGAATGGGGGTGAATTTCACCGAGTTTTTCCAGGGGCCATATGGCATGTGGCTCCTTGTTGCTGAACTGGGTGTGTGCGGTGTTCTCCCGGCCATCATTCTGCTCATCCCGAAAGCCAGGGAGGATGATGTCTTGCTGATCGTTGCTTGCGTTCTGAACTGCACCGGTATTGTCATCAACCGCTTCGTCTTTACCGTACAGAACCTGGCGTTGCCGGTATTGCCCTTCGAACAGGTGCAAATCTACGTACCCACCTGGCAGGAGTGGGCTCCAACTGTGGCCGTGCTGGCATACGGGGCGCTTCTGCTCTCGCTTTCCTATCGCTATCTGCCCATGTTTCCGAGGGAGAGAGAGCTCAATCCAATTGAGTGATCTTCTCTAAGACAGCATACAAAACAAAACGCCCCGGCAAACCCGGGGCTTTTTTATCCGCGAGACCGTGAAGATGGGCGTGCCACCGGGCAACCGCAGGGACTTGAATCCGATGGCGTACTTGAACAGTACGTCGAAGGGTTCAAGGCTCGAGGACGCCCGGAAGGACGCTCATATTATTCGCGCTCGCTCCGCTCAGTCCCGCAAGCGGGTTCCCAGTTTCACGGTCGGAGCAGCCGATTTATGAATAATCCAGGCTAGCATCGGTAACTGATTCCGCCACCCACCCTGCGGTGTAGGCGGGATCGCTGTTTTTGAATATTATTTGGCTTTGAGAAAGCTCATGGGACAATCTCTAAGGCACCGTATCCTCACCGAACTTTTCGTTCTCGGTGTACTAACTATCGTCTTTCTAGCTCTTTTTCCAAAACGGGCCATCTACATTGACGTTCTCCTTGCTCTGTTCGCGCTCTGCCTCATTGCCTCGAACGCTCGATTCACCAGAAACTCAGTCTGGGCTCAGTTTCCACCGGGAGAGGATCTACGGACTCGAGTAAGACGGTCATATCTTCTGGCCTCAGCCGTCACTATTCCCGTGATTCTTGCCTTCGCGGCAATCGGACTTGCGCTCGGTTACAGGGAATCCGGCTGGAATGGAGCCTGGGCTCGATTCTTAAACTACCATCTCCCCGTAGCATTAGCACTCTACCTCCCGTGGGCTCTCCTGCAGCAGTTCCTCTTCCAGTTCTACCTTCTCGGGCGCCTTCTTACGCTTTTCCCCGCTCCGCTCTCAGTAGTCGCCACGGGGATGGCTTACTCTTTAGTACACTTACCTGACATCGGCGTCATGCTTGCTGCCGCTGCTGCAGGAATCTTCTGGACTTTTCTCTACCGTCGCTATCGAGTCCTGCTCCCTCTGGGACTCTCTCATGCCCTACTCGGGTCCACATTTTACTACTGGGTCTACGGTCATGATCTTTTCATGGTTTGGAAAGAGATGTTACAGTAATATCTTTCTTCGTCCATGGATTGTTAGCCCGAAGATATCCTGGCTGGGTCTAGAGACAAAAAAGGAGTTAAGATGAGTAGAAATGTCGATGAACTGACAAAGGCATTAGAGCTTGACAGAGATGGTGATTGGGATAGTGCTCATACAATTGTACAGGGTATTGAATCGCCAGATTCTTATTGGATTCATGCGTACTTGCATCGAAAAGAGGGGGCTTTAGGAAACTCAAACTACTGGTACAGGAGAGCCAATAAGACAATGCCAGAATATGATTTAGATCAAGAATGGAATGAGTTGTATCAATATATTACCTCAAAGTAAAAAATCGAGGACCAGGTTTGAGGTGTCGGGTTTCAGGTGTCAGGGAAAAAACATAGAAGCTGAAACCTGTCGAAGATCCCGTCTGAAGCGAAGCGGCAGCGGGGAACACTGAAACCTTAGTCATTGTGATTTGTTTGTAATTTGGTGCTTGGAGCTTAGGATTTCATAGACTCTAGCACTCCAACATTGCCCCTAGCAACTCAGTTACAGCGTTAGCAGTTGAGAAAGATGACAGCCGAAACAACATACATCAGAGCAACTGGAGCAGTTGACGTCCCGGTATTGTCCGATCTCATTCGCGTTTCTTTTCGTGATGTGGCTGAAAGGTTCGCTCTTACTCTTGAGAACTGCCCTAAACATCCATCTAACTGCACTGACGAGTGGATTGAAAACGATCTTTCCAGGGGAGTGGCTTATTACATCTTGGAGCGCGATGGGACACCAGTGGGATGCGTCGCTCTCGAAAAAGCGAATCCAGATCTATGTTATCTTGAGCGGCTCGGGGTTTTACCGCAGAGCAGGCGAAAAGGTTTTGGCACAGCGCTTGTCGATCATGTTTTTTCTGAGGCAAGAGATCTGGGAGCAAAGCAGATAGGTATAGGCATTATTTCCGATGATACTGAATTGAAGCTGTGGTATCAGAGGATCGGTTTCGTTGAAAAAGAGACAAAGGAATTTGCCCATTTGCCATTCCTTGTCACCTTCATGTCATATGAGCTATGAATGCCCCTTCTGCCCCAAAGCGATTTAGCAAGAATCGGGTGGCTACTCCATCTGCAATAGGCTACGGTAGCCTATAAATAATCATGGAGGTTAGCTATGAAATCTGATTATGAGCGAATTGCTGCTGCCATCTGGTTCATTGAACGGAGTGCACCTGAACAGCCTACTCTTGCTGATATTGCATCCGAACTAGGTCTTAGTACGTTTCATTTTCAACGTCTTTTCCAACGCTGGGCAGGTGTATCGCCGAAGCGTTTTCTGCAGTTTCTCACTGTCCAGCACGCAAAACAGCTTCTAGAACACTGCACAAGCGTGCTGGACACAACATATGAAGTGGGGCTATCGGGTCCGGCGCGTCTCCACGACCACTTCGTCTCGCTGGAGGCGGTCACGCCTGGCGAGTACAAAACACGAGGCGCTGGACTCCGGATTGGCTATGGGATTCAGCCCAGCCCTTTCGGTTCAATGTTTCTGGCCACCACCCAACGGGGTGTCTGTTGGCTTTCCTTCCTTACAGATGAGTCTGCGGAACTTGAACTGGCTTCCCTGAAACGGTTTTGGCAGGGGGCTGAGGTTTATCCAGACAAAGAAGGTACCGGCGCCATAGCAAAGAGAATCTTCACTCGCCAAAAAAATGAAAACGGGTCACTGACTTTACTGGTAAAGGGAACGAACTTTCAAATCAATGTTTGGAAAGCTCTTCTCAGAATACCTCCTGGCCTTCTCTGCTCCTATAGTCAGGTTGCACGTACCATTGGAAACCCTTCTGCCTCCCGTGCGGTGGGTACAGCGATCGCTGTCAACCCGGTGGCCTATCTCATCCCCTGTCATCGTGTTATTCGGAAGGTCGGCACCCCAGGTGACTATCGATGGGGTAGCATACGCAAAAAAGCTCTTATTGCCTGGGAGGCTGCACACATTCCCGCCATACCAAAAAACGGTACTTTTGTTGGGCTCTAGGCATATGTTAGTCTAATATGCTTAGTGAGCATTATTCAAGATCGGATCCGCCTACGGCGAACCACTGAGTTCGACCGCTGGAAAGTTTCTGTTTTCGATGTTTGTTCAGCACACGAGTTCGTTTCGCTCTCGCTCTGATTATCTACTGGAGCCTCATATGACAACGAACAGCAATTGTTCTGCCCTGGCCGACCCGAGCCGATTAAGGCCGATTCAGGATTTGCATAAATGGTCTCCCGATTGTATGGTGGCAGTCGATGACAATTTCGAGTTGAAAGACGAATTTCTCCTTATCACCGATCCAGTTCATCTTGGTCAGACGATGAATGCGACCACCTACCCATCGGCGAGTTATGTGCGAACGCATGGTCTGAGGGTGACACATTATGGTGGCAAGGCTTCATGCCCGGTGTTGTGGTGCAACCCGTACCTCTTGCTTCCACTGTCACTGTCTTTGA